>NZ_JBQSWV010000006.1:0-130325 GCF_052377495.1 Corynebacterium sp. AOP36-E1-14 | reverse complement strand
CATAAAGGGAACATGAGACACCTCTCCCCCTCACGTCCTGGATCACCTCACTCCTCCGCCGGTGCGGCTGGCCGCCGAATGCCGGTCAGGACGTCCCCCGTGCGACGCCACCTGCGTTGTCTCGTGCCTGTCACGGCCGTCGCCGTGCTCGCAGGCGCCTGCAGCGCCGAGGCGCCGGGAGAGACGGGCGAGACGGATGCCACCTTCACCCCGGTCTCCGGGGACGTCGTCGTCGACCCCGGTGAACACCCGAAGGTGAACCTCCCGGTCGTGGCCCCTGCCTCGGACCCGGTCTGGTCACACCTCAGCGAATTCCAGTTGGTCAATGACGTGCCCGACGGCGGCGTCTCGGTCTACGACGGCGACTCGATCGAGGTCGAGCGTGACACCGAGGAGGACGGCACGGCCGCAGGGTCGGTGACCGCCCAGCTCAACGGCGACCGGGACCGCACCGAGCTGTCCCAGGTCCGCCTGGTGACCGACCAGGACGGCACCCTGCAGGACCGCAGCGTCGGCGACTATACGCTGAGCCGGGCCGAACAGGCCCCGGACGCCCCGACCCTCACCCCGACCCGCGACTACCCTGCCGAGCTGGCCGGGTGCGGGGACGTGGAGTTCAGCGTGGAGGAAAGCGTGGAGATCAGCGACGTCGTCACCGAGGCACCCGGGCTCGGAATCACCGACGTGCGCGTCGACTCCGAGGGCTCCGACGGCGAGAACGGCACCACCGTGTCCTTCTCCCTCGACTGCGCCGAGGACTTCGACCGCTACGTGTTCAGCCCCCGGGTGCTCGTCGACGGGGAGACCTCCCACGAGGTGGCACTTCCCCCGATCCAGCTCGACACCGTCACCGCGGAGGACCGGATCCGGGACCACCTCTGAGACCGGTGTACCGGCGTCACTACACTCGGGGCCATGAGCACACCTGATATCGCGGAGTTCATCGGCAACCACGGCGTGGACCTCTCCTGGTCCGACGGTTTCTACACGTGGATGCACGAGAACCCGGAGCTCAGCGAGCACGAGGAGCAGACCGCCGCACACGTCCTCGAGCGCCTCAGCGCCCTCGGCGCAGAGGTGACCACCGGTATCGGCGGCCACGGCATCACCGCCGTGTGGCGTAACGGGGACGGCCCGACGGTGCTCTACCGCGCCGACTTCGACGCCCTGCCGGTCACCGAGGACACCGGGGCGTCCTACGCCTCGAAGAACCCCGGCGTGATGCACGCCTGCGGACACGACGTGCACACCACCGCCCTGATGGGCCTGTGCGAGATCATGGACGCCCGGCAGGACGCCTGGTCGGGCACCTTCATCGCCCTGTTCCAGCCTGCCGAGGAGGTCACCCGCGGTGCCACGTCGATGATCGAGGACGGACTGGCCGAGCGCATCCCCGCCCCGGACGTCTGCCTCGGCCAGCACGTGATGCCCGGCCCGGTGGGCACGGTGTTCTCCTCGGCCGGCCCGGTGATGGCCGCCTGCGACACCATCACGGTGACGTTGCACGGGGTGTCCTCGCACGCGTCCGCACCGCACAACTCCATCGACCCGACGTTCCTCGCCGCGATGATCGTGGTGCGCCTGCAGGGCATCGTGGGCCGCGAGGTCGCCGCGGACGACTTCGCCGTGGTGTCCGTCGGCACACTCACCGCCGGCCACACGAACAACACCATCCCCGACACGGCCACGCTGGTGCTGAACTGCCGCTTCTACGACACCGGCGTGCGTGACCGCACCTACGCCGCGATCGAGCGGGTCATCCAGGCCGAGTGCGCGGCCTCGGGCACGCCGAAGCCGGCGGACGTCGTCTACTCCGCGCGCGGCGAGCTGACCGACAACGACGCCGGCGTGCACGAGCGGGTACGCCCCGTGCTCGACGAGGTCTTCGGCGAGCGTTCGCAGGACGCCGCCCGCTGGACGGCGTCGGAGGACTTCTCCGAGATCCCCCGCCACTTCGGCGTGCCCTACGAGTTCCTGCTCACCGGTTGCACCGACCAGGACGTGTGGGACGCTGCGGTCGCCGCGGACCGGGTCGCGCAGGACGTCCCGGGCAACCACTCGCCGCAGTTCCTGCCGGCGCCGGGCACCGTGGACATCGCCACACAGGCGGCGACGGCGGCGGTGCTGGCCTACCTCTGGCGCGGCTGACACGCCACCGGACGGGTAAGGCTGGCTAAGGCTGGCTCAGGCGGAGCCGACGGCCTCGCGGCCGAGGAACTCGTTCATGCCGTCCCAGTCACGCAGCGCCTGCTCGGTGCCGCGCGCCAGGGAGTCACGCAGGACGTCGACCTTGCGCTCCGTGGAGCTCACCGGGGAGGCGTCCTCCGGGAAGTACAGGAACGCCCGGCCGGCACGCTCCAGGGCGTAGAGCCGCTGCATCGTGGCGTTGTAGCGGATGTGCCGGGTGAGCAGTGCCTCGGCGACCGCCGGGTAGCGTGCCAGCAGCGTGCGCCACACCTTCGAGCGTCCCATCGGTGGCTTCACGTAGCCACGCGGGTGGGTGAGCACCGCGAAGAAGCGGTCGTAGCCGTCGGCCAGGGCCGCGTCCAGGGGGATCCCGCCGGACGGTCCCAGGGCACCGTCGACGTAGGGCACCCCGTCGATGCGTGGCACCGGCATCGCGAACGGGATCGTGGAGGACGCCCGGACGCGGTCCATCAGTTCCTGGCCGGAGCCGATGTCCTCGCGTCCCCAGTAGACCGGGTCACCGTTGTCGGCGCGGGTGGCGCAGATCCGGAACTCGGTGTCCCCCTCCAACGCGAGGCGGGCGTCGTAGGGCCGCGGAAGATCAAGGGTGTGGGCCTGACCGTAGATGAACTCGGCGTTGAAGAAGCCCTTGCCACGCAGCAGCCAGGTCCAGCCACCGAACTGTGGTTCGGTGGCGAAGTCCACGAAGCTGCGGCGCAGGCGGTCCTGCTCCCCGCTGAGGTAGCTGACCAGGTGCGTCGCTCCGGCCGAGACCCCTCCGACCCAGCCGAAGCGCACGTCGTGGTCCATGAGGACATCCACCGCACCGGCGCTGTAGGAGGCACGCATGCCTCCACCCTCCAGCAGCAGTGCCGTGTCGCGTGCGTCGATCATCCTGGTGGGGCCTCCTTCTACGCGGTGTCCTCGCCGAGCAGGTGGACGTGGATCATGTTGGTGTTACCCTCGGTTCCGGGGGGCGAACCGGCCACGATGACCACGGCGTCCTCCCGGGTGTAACCCGCCTTGCCCAGCAGGATGGAGTCCACCTCCTTCATGATCTCGTCGGTGGTGGAGACCTCGTTGGTCAGGTACGACTCCGCACCCCAGGTCAGGGCCAGCTGGTTGCGCACCTCCTGGTACGGGGTGAACACCAGCAGCGGCAGGTCGGAACGCAGCCGGGCCACGCGACGGGCGGTGTCGCCGGAGGCGGTGAAGGCCACGAGCGCGCGGGCGTTGAGCCGCTCGCCGATGTCCTTCGCCGCGAAGCTGATCACGCCACGCTTGGTGCGCGGCACGTGGGACAGCGGCGGCACCTCGCCGTCGATCTCGGCGGCGGTGACGATGCGCGACATGGTCTTGACCGTGTCCACCGGGTACTTGCCCACGGAGGTCTCACCGGAGAGCATGACCGCGTCGGCACCGTCGAGCACGGCGTTGGCGACGTCGGACGCCTCGGCGCGGGTCGGGCGGGAGTTCTCGATCATCGAGTCCAGCATCTGGGTGGCGACGATCACGGGCTTGGCGTTCTCCCGGGCGATCTGCACCGCCCGCTTCTGCACCAGCGGCACCTCCTCCAGCGGAACCTCGACACCCAGGTCACCACGGGCGACCATGATGGCGTCGAAGGCGAGGATGATCGGCTCGAGCGCGTCGACCGCCTCGGGCTTCTCCAGCTTGGCGATGACCGGCACGCGACGGCCGACCTCGTCCATGATCTCGTGGACCAGCTCGACGTCCGCCGGGGAACGCACGAACGACAGCGCGATGACGTCCGCACCCATGGTCAGGGCGAAACGCAGGTCGGCGATGTCCTTCTCCGACAGGGCCGGCACGGAGATGTTCATGCCGGGCAGGGACACGCCCTTGTTGTTGGAGACGGGACCGCCCTCGACGACCTCGCAGACCACGTCGTTACCGTCGATGGCCTTGCAGACGAGGCCGACCTTGCCGTCGTCGACGAGCAGGCGGTCGCCGGGGCGTGCGTCCCGGGCGAGCTGCTTGTAGGTGGTGGAGACCCGGTCGTGGGTGCCGGACACGTCGTCGACGGTGATCCGCACCTCCTCACCGGTCTCCCAGTAGGTCTTCTCCTCAGCGAACCGGCCGAGGCGGATCTTGGGTCCCTGCAGGTCAGCGAGAACGCCGACGGAGCTACCGCTCTCCTCGGCGGCCTGCCGGACCCACTCATAGTTCTGCTGGTGGTCCGCGTGCTCACCGTGGGAGAAGTTCAGGCGGGCGACGTTCATCCCCGCCCCAACGAGCTCACGGATCTTGTCGGCGGAGGCCACTGCCGGGCCCAGGGTGCATACGATCTTGGTGCGTCTACTCACCTGTCCGAGGATAACCCTGTGCCCCCGCCACCGCTACCACCGGATGCCTCAGGAGCTTCTGCATCGGGTTCGGTATCCCCTTCACCGTCCCCCTCCTGGTCCTCAGGCGGCGGTCCTGCCACGTACTCCGGCTCTTCGCGGGTGCGTGAGCGGGTGAGGATGAACAATGTCAGGGCGGCGAGGAAGACCACTGCGGAGACCACGCTGTTGATGCGCACGTCGCCGAAGACCGTCGTCGCCGCGTCGGTGCGGAGCAACTCGATGAAGAAACGCCCGAAGGTGTACCCGGCCACGTAGAGCATGAAGACCCGTCCGCCACCCAGGCGGAACCGGCGGTCGGCCCACACGAGCAGGACGACCACCAGCAGGCTCCACACCATCTCGTAGAGGAACGTGGGCTGCACGGTCGCCAGCACGGTGCCGTCGGAGACCCCGTCCATCTGGTCGATGTTGCCGTCGGCGTCGACCCGCCGGTAGATCTCGAGTGCCCAGGGGGCGTCCGACTCCCCGCCGTAGAGCTCCTGGTTGAACCAGTTGCCGAGGCGTCCGATGGCCTGGGCGAGCAGGATCGGTGGGGCCACGGCGTCGGCGAAGGGGGCCAGCGGCACCTTCTTG
This sequence comes from Corynebacterium sp. AOP36-E1-14, assembly GCF_052377495.1. Taxonomy (NCBI): domain Bacteria; kingdom Bacillati; phylum Actinomycetota; class Actinomycetes; order Mycobacteriales; family Corynebacteriaceae; genus Corynebacterium; species Corynebacterium sp. AOP36-E1-14. The sequence goes on along the minus strand of NZ_JBQSWV010000006.1, from coordinate 125,196 downwards.
TACGCCAGCACCGCCCACACGGCCAGGCCGCCGAGGACCACGGCACCCCAGATCCCCAGGCCACCGTTGGTGATCTTGAAGGCGTCGACCCAGTCGCGCCCCTCCCCGAAGTACAGGTGGTGGTCGGTGATCACGTGGTAGATCCGGCCACCGATGATGCCGGCGGGCACGGCGGCGATCGCGCAGTCGATCACGGTCTCCGGGTAGCCGCCGCGCGCCACGTAGCGCCGCACGGTCCAGAACACCGCCACGACGATGCCGGTGAGGATGCACAGCGCGTAGGCGCGCAGGGCGACCGGACCCAGGTGCCACACGCCCTGCGGCGGCGAGGGAATCGTGGCGAGGATCTGCGTACTCACCGACGGACCCCCTCGTACAGGTCCTTGGCCAGGGTTTCCAGTGCGTCCACACCGGAGGACGCCGCGGAGATCAGCGCGGAACCGACGATGACGCCGTCGGCGTAGTCGGCGATAGCGGCGGCGTGGTCGCCGTTCTTCACGCCCAGCCCGACGGCGACCGGCAGGTCCGTGGCCGCGCGGGTACGCGCGACGAGGTCGCGGGCGTCCGAGGAGACGTCCTCCTGCGCACCGGTGACGCCCATGTGCGACTGGGCGTAGATGAACCCGCCGCCGGCGTTGACCGTGAGGTCCAGGCGTTCGGCGGTGGTGGACGGCGCGACCAGGTAGACGTTGTCCAGACCGTTGGCCCGGCAGGCGTCGTTCCAGCGGGCGGACTCCTCCGGCAGCAGGTCCGGGATGATCGACCCGAGGCCACCGGCCTCGGCCAGCTCCTCGGCGAACTTCTCCGGGCCGTACTGCAGGATCGGGTTCCAGTAGCTCATGATGACCGCGCTACCGCCGGCGGCGGTGATCGCACGGACCACGGTGAAGGTGTCGCGGACGCGGAAACCGGCCTCCAGGGCGGTCGTCGCGGCCTCCTGGATCGTCGGGCCGTCCATCATCGGGTCGGTGAAGGGCACGCCCACCTCGATGAGGTCGGCGTGGCGGGCCAGCGCGGTCGCCAGCTCCACGGAGTCGTCCAGCGTGGGGTAGCCGGCCGGCAGGTAGCCGACGAAGGCGGCGTGGCCGTCGGCCCGGGCGGAGGTGAAGACCTCGGACAGTGTGCTCATCAGTTGTTCTCCTCGTCCGTGTGTGCCTCGCCCTGCTCCGGGTGCATGCCGAACCACGTTGCGGCGGTGTCGACGTCCTTGTCGCCACGTCCGGAGACGTTGACGATGAACACCGGCCGTGCCCCGTCGGACGTCGTCCTCTCCCCCGCGGTGTACTCGGCGCCGACCTTCACCGCCAGCGCGACGGCGTGGGCGGACTCGATGGCGGGGATGATGCCCTCGGTGCGGGTCAGCAGCCGGAAGGCCTCCATCGCCTCGGTGTCGGTGACCGGAAGGTACTCCGCCCGGCCCTGCTTGGCCAGGAAGGAGTGCTCCGGGCCCACGCCCGGGTAGTCCAGACCGGCGGAGATCGAGTGCGACTCGGTGATCTGGCCGTCCTCGTTCTGCATCAGCGCGGCGAAGGACCCCTGGAAGACGCCCTCGGAGCCCACGGTGATCGGCGCGGCGTGGCGTCCGGTCTCCACCCCGTCGCCACCGGCCTCGCCGCCGATGAGGGCCACACCCTCGTCGTCGATGAAGGGGTGGAACAGCCCGATGGCGTTCGAGCCGCCGCCGACGCAGGCCATGACCGCGTCCGGCAGACGACCGGACGCGGCGAGGATCTGCGCGCGCGCCTCGACACCGATGATGCGCTGCAGGTCCCGGACCATCTCCGGGAAGGGGTGCGGGCCGGCCGCGGTGCCGAAGCAGTAGTAGGTGTCGTCGGCGTTCGCGACCCAGTAACGCATGGCCTCGTTGATGGCGTCCTTCAACGTCGCCGAACCCACGGTCACCTCGATGACCTCCGCGCCGAGCAGACGCATGCGGGCGATGTTGAGGGCCTGGCGGCGCGCGTCGACCTCACCCATGTAGATCCGGCACTCCAGACCCAGCAGGGCGCACGCCGTCGCCGTAGCGACACCGTGTTGGCCGGCGCCGGTCTCGGCGATGACGTTGGCCTTGCCCATGCGCTTGGCCAGCAGGACCTGGCCGAGCACGTTGTTGATCTTGTGCGAGCCGGTGTGGTTGAGGTCCTCACGCTTGAACCACACGTCGGCACCGACGGCCTCGGAGAACCGTGCGCCGAAGTAGAGCGGCGACGGCCGGCCGGTGTAGTTGCGGTGCAGCTCGTCGAGCTCGTCGAGGAAGTCCTGGTCCGCCCGGGCCTTCGCCCAGGAGTCCTGGATCTCCTCGATGACGGCCATCAGGGCCTCGGGGATGTAGCGCCCCCCGTAGTTGCCCCAGTGACCGTTGTCGTCCGCGTCGTGCGCGGTCGGCACGGCGAGGACCTCCCCCGCCGTCGGCAGGCCGAGCGTGTTCTTGAAGTCACTTCTGTCGTTCCCGGATGGTGTACTCACACCCAGGAACTGTACATTACGCCGCGGACGTCACTTCGGCTCCGGGCGGAACGCGGGGTGCTGCCCGGCGGCGACCAGCGCGCGGCAGGCCTGCCCCGGGTTCGCCGCGGTGACGAGCCCCTCGCCCACCAGGATCGCGTTCGCCCCGGCGTTGGCGTAGGACTGCAGGTCGGAGGTGTTGCGAACCCCGGACTCCGCGACCTTGACCACGCTGTCCGGCAGCCGCGGCACGATCCGGGAAAACACGCCCGGGTCGACCTCGAGGGTCTTGAGGTTGCGGGCGTTGACACCGATGACGGACGCCCCGGCGGCGACGGCCCGGTCGGCCTCCTCCTCCGAGTGGACCTCCACCAGCGCGGTCATCCCGAGGGACTCGGTGCGGTCCAGCAGGGCGGTCAGCCGGTCCTGGTCCAGGGCTGCGACGATGAGCAGGACGACGTCCGCACCGTGGGCCCGGGCCTCGTGGATCTGGTACGGGTTGACGGTGAAGTCCTTGCGCAGCAGCGGCACGTCGACGGACGCACGGACCTTGTCGAAGTCGGCCAGCGAACCGCGGAAGCGCCGCTCCTCGGTGAGGCAGCTGATCACGCTGGCCCCGTTGGACGCGTAGGCCTTGGCGAGGATCTCGGGCTCGGGGATGTCGGCGAGGTGCCCCTTGGACGGGCTCGCACGCTTGACCTCGGCGATCACGCTCACCTCGGGGCCGGCCAGGGCGGCGCGGGCGTCCAACGCCGGGGGCATGTCCAGGGACATGGCCTTGATCTCGGCGAACGGGACCGCGGACTCGCGCCGCGCGGTGTCCTCGAGCACGCCGGCGATAATGTCGTCGAGTACGGTTGCCATCGTTCCTCCCGGGAGGTCAGGTGTCTGCGGTCAGGTGTCTGGTGCAGCTGAATGGACCAATGCTAACGCCACACCCCGGCGGGGACGACATCGGGGTGACGCGAAACTCACACCGGGCGGGCGTCGTCGCCTGAGTCACGGTCCTGCGTGTCACGGTCGGTGGGGTCCACGCCGGCGTCGAGGGCGTCCCACAGGACACGTCCGGAGTCGGGGTTGTCCTCCAGGTCCTTCTCCACGCCCTCGCGGCGGGCCTCGGGGGTCTCGTACTTGCTGTGGCCGGACCGCGCGGCACCCGGCTTCATCGCCAGCAGCACACCGCCGACCACGCCGAGTGCCGCCGAGACCAGGAAGAGCACCACGGGCCAGGTGTGCACCTGGCCGTCGAGCACCACGGCCCATTCGGAGATCTGCACGGGGTCGGACTCGCGCTGCGTACCCGCGCCACTGACCAGCAGCGCCTGCGCGCGTTCCAGGTCCGGGTCGCCGGAGAGCAGGTTCACCGCGGCGAAGCCGGCGGCGGCGGCCAGCAGTGCGGAGATGCCGCCGAGGATCCGTCGGGCCAGGGGCTGCAGCGCCATGGACAGGATCACTGCGGCGAGCATCGCCAGGGCCAGCGGGGTGCCGGCGGCGTCCCACACCGAGCCGATGATGTTCTTGACGGACTCGCCGCTCTTGTCGTCCTCGACCGTGACGGTCAGCCAGGTCATCTGGCCGGCACCCCACAGCCCGGCGGCACCGAGCACGGTCAGCAGCAGGGCCAGGCCGCGTCCTCCGAGGCGCTTCACCGTGCCACGTCCTGCATGGTCTCGGCGGCGGCGACGGCGCGCAGCACCGCCAGGGCCTTGTTCCGGGTCTCCTCGTCCTCGGCGTCGGGGTCGGAGTCGGCGACGATGCCGCCGCCGGCCTGCACGTAGACGGTGCCGTCCTTGTAGAGGCCGGTGCGGATGGCGATGGCCTGGTCGGCGTTGCCGGAGAAGTCGAAGTATCCCACGGTCCCACCGTAGACACCTCGTCGTGTGTCCTCCAGTTGGTCGATGATGCCCAGGGCAGAGGGCTTCGGTGCGCCGGACAGCGTGCCGGCCGGGAAGGTCGCGACGAAGGCGTCGAGGGCGGTCTTGCCCTCGGCGAGCCGTCCGCTGACCCCGGAGACCAGGTGCATGATCGCGCTGTAGCGCTCCACGTGGCGGAAGTCGTGGACCTCCACGGTGCCCGGGGTGCACACCCGGCCCACGTCGTTGCGGCCGAGGTCCACGAGCATCAGGTGCTCGGAGTTCTCCTTCTCGTCGTTGACGAGTTCTTTCTCCAGCAGCTCGTCCTGCTCGTAGCTGGCGCCGCGCGGCCGGGACCCGGCGATCGGGAAGGTGGTCACCCGGCCGTCGGAGACCTGCACCAGCGACTCCGGCGAGGAGCCGATGATCTGGAAGGCGGTCTCGGTGAAGGAGTCGTCCGGCACGTTGAGCAGGAACATGTAGGGGCTGGGGTTGGATACCCGCAGCATGCGGTAGACGTCCACGCCCGGCACGTCGGTGTCGAGTTCGAAGCGCTGCGACAGGACGATCTGGAAGGCGTCGCCGGCGCGGATGTGCTCCTTGCACGTCTCGATGCGGGCCTTGTGGTCGTCGAGGGCGCGCTGCCGGCGCGGCTGCGGTGCCGGTGTGCTGAACGTCGCCGAGGGCAGGTGTTCGCCGGACGCCAGGCGCCGCGCCATCTCGTCGACGCGCGCGACGGCGTCGTCGTAGGCCGCGTCGACGCGGTCATCGGAACCGTCCCAGTTCACCGCGTTGGCGATGAGCCAGATGGTGCCCTCGTGGTGGTCCATGACCGCCAGGGTGTCGGCGAGCAGCTGCACCATGTCGGGAACCTGCAGGTCGTCGGTGCAGGTGTCGGGGATGTCCTCGATGTAGCGGATCACGTCGTGACCCATGTAACCCACCAGGCCGGAGGTCAGGGTGGGCAGTCCGGGCACCGGGTCGGTGTGCAGCAGCTCCAGACTCTCCCGGATCACCGCCAGCGGGTCGGAGCCCTCCGGCACACCTGCCGGCGGGGTGCCGATCCAGTGCACGTCGCCGTCCTTGGCGGTCAGCGCGCAGCGCGCGCCGGTGCCGATGAAGGAGTGGCGTGACCAGGACTGCCCCGGTGCCGCGGACTCCAGCAGGAAGGTGCCGGGACGTCCGCCGGCGAGCTTGGTGTAGGCGCTCATCGCGCTCTCGCCGTCGGCGAGGACCTTGCGCGCGACCGGGACGACCCGGTTGCGCGCGGCCAGGCGGCGGAAGGTCGCCCGGTCGGTGATCGTGTAGGGGTCGGCGGTGTCGTACTCAGTCATCTGCAGGTCTTTCAGTTTGGAGCAGCCGGTCGGCGTCGAAGCAGGTGTGGTCCCCGGTGTGGCAGGCGCCGCCGGTCTGGTCGACGGTCAGCAGGACGGTGTCGCCGTCGCAGTCGAGGCGCACGTCGTGGACGTACTGGGTGTGTCCGGAGGTCTCCCCCTTCACCCAGTACTCCCCGCGGGAGCGCGACCAGTAGGTCGCCTTGCGGGTGGCGAGGGTGTGCGCCAGCGCGTGGTCGTCCATCCAGGCGAGCATCAGGACGTCGCCGGTTCCGTGCTCCTGCACGACCGCGGCGACCAGTCCGGACGCGTCGCGCTTGAGCCGTGCGGCCACGTCTGCGTCGAGCCCGACGGCCCGGACGTCCTCGTTGCTGGTCAGCGCGCTCACCGGCGCACCTCGATCCCCTGCTCCGCCATGGCGTCCTTGACCTCGCCGATGGCGATGTCGCCGAAGTGGAATACGGACGCGGCGAGCACGGCGTCGGCACCCGCCTGCACGGCGGGCGGGAAGTCCTCGACGCGTCCTGCCCCGCCGGAGGCGATGACCGGGATGGTCACCGCGGCGCGCACCCGGGCGAGCAGGTCGAGGTCGAAGCCGTCGCGGGTGCCGTCGGCGTCCATGGAGTTCAGCAGGATCTCCCCGACACCGAGCTCCTGGCCGCGCACGGCCCACTCCACCGCGTCGATGCCGGCGGAACGCGAGCCGCCGTGGGTGGTGACCTCGAATCCGCTGGGCTGGGGGTCCCCGTCGGCGGGCACGCGGCGCGCGTCGACGGACAGCACGATGCACTGGGCGCCGAAACGGGCGGAGAGCTCACTGAGCAGTTCGGGACGACTGATCGCCGAGGTGTTCACCGACACCTTGTCCGCGCCGGCGCGCAGCAGCTGGTTGACGTCCTCCTCCGAGCGCACCCCGCCACCGACGGTGAGCGGGATGAACACCTGGTCGGCGGTGCGGCGGACCACGTCGAGCATGGTGCCACGGCCGTCCTTCGAGGCGGACACGTCGAGGAAGGTCAGTTCGTCTGCGCCCTCGGCGTCGTAGCGTGCGGCGAGTTCCACGGGGTCGCCGGCGTCGCGCAGGTTCAGGAAGTTGACCCCCTTGACCACGCGGCCGTCGTCGACGTCCAGACACGGGATGACCCGTACAGCGACACTCATCGGATGCTCACCTTATTCCTCCCCGGTCCATGATCTCCTGGGCGTTGCGTGCGGCGGTGCCGATCGGCACCGAACGGATGTGGTCGAGCAGGATGGAGTGCACCTCCGGCTCGCCGGCCACCAGGCCGGAAACACCGGGGCGCCACGGGTCACCGTTGAAGTCGGTGACCACCCCACCCGCCTCGCGGACGAGCAGCAGGCCGGCGGCGTTGTCCCACAGGTTGGGGCTGAACGTCACCGTGCCGCCGAAGATGCCGGCGGCGGTGAACGCCAGGTCGATGCCGCACGAGCCGGTGACGCGCATGCGCGGATACGTCCGGCCGATGGCGTTGAGCATGTCCTGACGGTACGAGATCGGCAGGTTGCCGCGGCGCTGCGACAGGATCGAGCCGAAGCTGATCTGCGTGATGCCCGGGTTCGACGGCAGCATCGGACGCGCGGGGTGCCCGTCGACGTAGAGCCCGTGGCCCTTGCGCGCGGTGATGCGCTGGCCGAGCAGCGGCATCTCGGTGACCGCGACCACGGCCTCACCCTTGTGCACGAGGGCGACGAGGATGCAGCAGAACGGGTTGCCCACCGCGTAGTTGGCGGTGCCGTCGATCGGGTCGACGACCCAGCAGGTCTCGGGCAGCTCGTCGAGGCCGGGGTTCTTGTCCGCGTCGGCGCGGCTGAGCGACTCGCCGCGTTCCGGGGACGCGGGGCTGTCTTTCCTGTCGCTCCTGTCGCGGCGCGGCCCGTCGAGGTCGTCGGCCATGCCGTCGTTCGGGTTGACCTCCACCGGTTCGCCGGGGAGCACGACCCCGTACTCCTCGCCGTGCACGGGCAGACCCGTGTAGCTGGTCAGCAGGTGACGCAGCTGGCGTTCCACGCTGAGGTCGGCCTCGGTGGCGAAGTCGCCCGGGCTCTTCATCACCGAGGGCTCGGCGCCGACGGCGGCGGAGAACGTCGCCTCCGCCTCGTCGACCGCGGCCTCGGCGATGGCCAGCAGCGCGCGGGTGTCGATCTCGTCGGTCTGGACCGTCTCGTCGCTGCCGTCACTCACCGGGCACCGCCTGGGCCTCTTCCCTGGTGACCGCGAGGGCCTCCTCGAGGGTGAACTTGTTGGCGTACAGGGCCTTGCCCACGATGGCGGAGTCCACGCCCTCGTCCGCCACGCCGGCCAGGGCGCGGATGTCGTCGAGGCTGGAGATTCCGCCGGAGGCGACGACCGGGGCGGAGGTGGCGGCGGCCACGTCGCGCAGCAGGTCGATGTTCGGGCCGTTGAGCATCCCGTCACGCGAGACGTCGGTGACCACGAACCGCGAGCAGCCCTGGGAGTCCAGGCGTTCCAGGACCTCCCACAGGTCGCCGCCGTCGGAGACCCAGCCGCGCCCGCGCAGCCGCCACTCGCCGTCGACCTGGCGGGTGTCCAGGCCGATGGCGACCCGGTCACCGTGCTCGGCGATGATCTTCTCGCACCACTCCGGGTTCTCCAGGGCGGCGGTGCCGATGTTGACCCGGCGGCAGCCGGTCGACAGGGCACGCTCCAGGGAGGCGTCGTCGCGGATACCGCCGGAGAGCTCCACCTTCACGTCGAGCCGTCCGATGACCTCGTTGAGCAGGTCGAAGTTGCTCCCCTTGCCGAAGGCGGCGTCCAGGTCCACGAGGTGGACCCACTCGGCACCGGCGTTCTGCCAGGCCAGGGCCGCGTCCAGCGGTGCACCGTAGCTGGTCTCGGAGCCGGCGGCCCCCTGGACGAGGCGTACGGCCTGTCCATCGGCGACGTCGACGGCGGGGAGCAGGGTGAGGGTCATGAGAAGTATCCTATCGCGTGGTTCAGGGTGCTGGTGGTGGTCTGACTGGACGTCACAGGGTGGCGAGCCAGTTGCGCAGCAACCGGGCTCCGGCCTCCCCGGACTTCTCCGGGTGGAACTGGGTGGCCCACAGCGGGCCGTTCTCGACGGCGGCGACGAACCTGCAGTCCTCGTGGGTGGACCAGGTCACCGACGGTGCCACGGTGTGCCCGTCGGTCTCCAGTTCCCAGGAGCGCGCACCGTAGGAGTGCACGAAGTAGTAGCGTTCGTCGGCGGCGGCGCCGGCGAACATCCGAGAGTCGGCGGGGGCGTCGACGGTGTTCCAGCCCATGTGCGGCAGGACGGACGCCTCCAGACGGCTCACCGTGCCCGGCCACTCGCCGCAGCCCTCGGCCCCGCTGCCGTCCAGCCCGCCGCCCTCGACCCCGCGGTCGAACAGGACCTGCATGCCCACGCAGATGCCCAGGACGGGACGTCCCCCGGCGAGCCGCTCCCCGATCATCCGGGGACCGTGCACGGCGCGCAGCCCGGTCATGCACGCCGAGTAGTTGCCGACGCCCGGCACGAGCAGACCGTCGGCGGCGAGGACGGTGTCCGGGTCCGCGGTGACCGTGACCTGCGCGCCGGCGTGCTCCAGCGCCCGCTGCGCCGAGCGCAGGTTGCCGGAACCGTAGTCCAGGAGCGCGACCGTGGGAGCTGCTTTTTCCACCATGTGCAGAGATCCTACAAGGCCGCGGGTCTCAGGATCCGCCCCGGGTACGCAAGCTACGCAGGCGTGTGCGGACGTTCTGGTGCTCGGTGACGCGGGAGCGTCCCAACACACGGTCGCCGGCCAGCGTGGCGGTGCCGACACCGACCAGTCCGGCGCCGACGAGGAAGGCCCCGCCGTAGCCGGTGGAGGTCGCCGTGACACCCAGCACCGTGGACCCGGCACCCGTGCCAGAGTCGAAGCCGATGTTCCACATCGCCGAGGCCTCGGACACCCGCTCCTTGGGCATGCGAGAGAACATCATCAGCAGGGTCTCGGACTGGATCGCACCGAAGCCGAGGCCGAACACCGCCGCGGCACCCAGGGCGCCGGCGATGAGCGCCGCCCCGACCGGGGCGGTGTGGATCAGCGTGGACATCGCCAGCATGCCGCCGACGCAGAACAGTGAGGCGGCCACGACCAGTCGTCCCGGCTCGCCCATGCGGTCGGCCCACCAGCCGGAGATGGTGCGGCCCAGGATCTGGCCGGCGCCGATCACGGCCAGCGTGACGCCGGCCAGGGTGGCGGCCGCCGAGGCGTCGATCCCGCCCACGGCGGGGGCGGTGAAGGTGGAGAAGGCGCCGAAGCCCATCGCCCCGGTGCACAGTCCCACGATCGGCACCAGCACGAGCTTCCACAGCGGGGCGCGCACGGTGGCCGGCGCATCAGACGCATCAGACGCCGAGGACGCATCGGACGCCGCAGCGTCCTTCCGCACGCTCGCCGCGCGCAGCGACGGGATGCCGAGTGCACCGGCACCGCCGACCACCCCGCACGCCACGGCGACGAGGAAGACCACGTCGCCGGCGGCGGTGTAGAGCGGCAGGCCGACGGTGAATCCGATGATCTCGCCGACGCCGATCGAGGCGCCGAAGAAGGCGTTCGCCCGGCCGAGCTGCTGCGCCGGCACGAGTTCGGCGAGCAGCGCCGACTGCGCCACGGTGACCGCGCCGAAGCCCACGCCGCGCACCGCGGAGACCGCAAGCACCAGCCAGGACCCGGCGTCGATGAGGTAGAGCGCCGACGGAACGCCCAGCAGCACCGCACCGCAGAACATCACCGGGACGTAGCCCCACCGGCGCAGCAGGCGCGGCACGAAGACCTGGGTGATCACCGTCGCCGCCATGAAGATGCCGGTGGACAGGCCCGCCAGCGAGTCGCCGTATCCGGCGTCGAGCATGGCCACCGGGATGACCGGCAGCAGCATCGACCAGCCGAGGAAGGCGCAGAACACGCTCAGCAGCATCAGGGGCACGCCCCTGACCTTCAGAACGCTCACAGCGTGCCCTTGGTGGACGGCACCCCCGTCACCCGCGGGTCCGGCTCGACCGCCGCGCGCAGCGCCCGGGCGACCGCCTTGTACTCCGCCTCGGTGATGTGGTGCGGGTCGCGGCCGTAGAGGCAGCGCACGTGCAGGGCGATGCGGGCGTTGAAGGCCAGCGTCTCGAAGAAGTGCTCGTTGATCACGGTGGCGTAGTGCCCGCCGATCACGGTGGTCAGCATGGTCTCCGGTTCACCGGTGCCCACGAAGTAGGGGCGCCCGGAGACGTCCACCACCGCGTGCGCGAGGGTCTCGTCCATGGGGATGTGGGAGTCGGCGAAGCGGCGGATGCCCTTCTTGTCGCCGAGGGCCTCGTTGATCGCCTGGCCGAGCACGATGGCGGTGTCCTCGACGGTGTGGTGGGCGTCGACCTCGGTGTCGCCGTCGGCGTGCACGGTCAGGTCGAAGCACCCGTGGGAGCCGAAGGCGGTGAGCATGTGGTCGAAGAAGGGCAGGCCGGTGGCGATGTCGGTCGTCCCGGTCCCGTCGAGGTTGATCTCGACGGTGATCGAGGACTCCTTCGTGGTGCGTTCGATGCGGCTGGTTCTCACGTGAAATCTCCGATGATCGTTGCGGCGGCGGCGAGGAAGGCGTCGTTCTCCTGCGGGAGCCCGACCGTCATCCTCAGGTGGCCGGGGACCCCGACGTCGCGGATCAGCACGTCGCGGTCGAGGAAGCGCTGCCAGACGTCGTGGGCCGAGGAACTGGTGCCGGAGCCGGTACCGGGCAGCGTGAAGAAGATGAAGTTGGACTCGCTGGGCACCACACCGTAACCCAGTTCCACGAGTGCGGCGACGACCCGGTCGCGTTCGCCACGCAGGGCGTCGACGGTGGCCAGGGTCTCGTCGCTGTGGCGCAGGGCGACGGTCGCCGCCGCCTGCGACAGCGTGGAGAGGTGGTACGGCAGGCGCACCAGCATCACCGCCTCGATGAAGGCGGGGTCGGCGACGAAGTAGCCCAGGCGTCCGCCGGCGAAGTCGAAGGCCTTCGACATGGTGCGCGACACCACCAGGCTGGACGGGTACTCGGCGATCAGCGCGGTGGCGCTGGGTTCGGCGGAGAACTCCGCGTAGGCCTCGTCGACGATGACGATGCCGGGAGCGGCGTCCAGGATGCGGCGCAGGTCGGCCACGCTGGTGACCCCGCCGGTGGGGTTGTTCGGCGTGGTGACGAAGACGATGTCGGGACGGTTCTCCTCGATGGTGCGCACCGCGGCGTCGACGTCGATGCCGAAGTCCACCGCGCTGCGCGGCAGCTCGAGGAACTCGGTCTGCGTGCCGGCGGCGAGGATCGGGTGCATCGAGTAGCTCGGGGTGAACCCGAGCACGCTGCGCCCGGGTCCGCCGAAGGCCTGCAGCAGTTGCTGGAGGATCTCGTTGGACCCGTTGGCGGCCCACACGTTGTCCACCCCGACCGTGACGCCGGTCTGCCGGGTCACGTAGGACGCCAGCTCCCGGCGCAGCTCCACGCTGTCGCGTTCCGGGTAGCGGTTGAGGGTGGACGCCAGGCGGCGGACCTCGGCGACGAGGTCCTCGACGAGGCCCTCGCTGGGCGGGTACGGGTTCTCGTTGGTGTTGAGCTGGTTGGTCACGCTGAGCTGCGGGGCACCGTAGGCGGACTTGCCCTGCAGTTCAGGCCGCAGCGGCAGGTCGGACAGGGTGATCGGGGCGGCGTTGTCAGTCATCTAACGTTCCTCGCTCTCGAACCTCGCACGCACGGCCTCACCGTGGGCGGGCAGCTGCTCGGCGTCGGCCAGGGCGGTCACCGTGTCGGCGACCTCCTTGAGCGCGCCACGGTCGTAGCTGATCACGTCGACGTGCTTGAGGAAGGTGTGGGTCGACAGGCCCGAGGAGTGCCGGGCGGTGCCGGAGGTGGGCAGCACGTGGTTGGACCCGGCGGCGTAGTCGCCGAGCGGCACCGGCGCGTAGTGGCCCACGAACACGGCCCCGGCGTTGGTGATCCGGGCGGCCACGGCCGCGGAGTCGGAGGTCTGGACCTCCAGGTGCTCGGCCGCGTAGGCGTCGGCCACACGGACGGACTCGTCGAGGCTGTCGGTGAGGATGATGCCGGACTGCTCGCCGGTCAGCGCCTCGGCGACCCGGTCGGCGTTGAGGGTGACCTGGTAGCGGGCCTCGATCTCGCGGTCCACGGCGTCGGCCAGTTCCACGGAGTCGGTGATCAGCACGGAGGCTGCCATCACGTCGTGCTCGGCCTGGCTGATGAGGTCGTAGGCCACGGCGACGGGGTCGGCGGTGGAGTCGGCAAGAACGGCGATCTCGGTGGGTCCGGCCTCGGAGTCGATGCCGACCACCGAGCGGCACAGCCGCTTGGCGGCGGTGACGAAGATGTTGCCGGGCCCGGTGATCATGTCGACCGGCTCGAGATCCGGATCGGTTGCATCACCGTAGGCCATCAGGGCGACTGCCTGGCCACCGCCGACGGCCCACACCTCGTCCACACCGAGCAGCGCACAGGCGGCGAGCACGGTGGGGTGCGGCCAGCCGCCGAAGTCGGCCTGCGGCGGTGAGGACACCACGAGGCTGCCGACGCCGGCCTCCTGGGCTGGCACGACGTTCATGATCACCGAGGACGGGTACACGGCGTTGCCGCCGGGCACGTAGAGCCCGACGCGGTTGACCGGGATCCAGCGTTCGGAGACCACGCCGCCGGGGGCGACCTCGACCGAGGCGTCCTGCGGCTTCTGGGCGCCGTGGAAGGCGCGCACGCGCCGGACGGCCTCTCGCAGGGCGTCGGTGACCTTCGGGTCGAGGTCGCGCAGGGCGGCGGCGATGACGTCCTCCGGCACGCGCACCGACGGCGGTCGGACGTGGTCGAAGGTCTCCCCGTACTCCAGGGCGGCCTCGGCTCCGCGGTCGCGGACTGCCTCGACCACCGGTGTCACCGCGGGGAGAACATGGTCGATGTCGGTGCCGCCGCGCGGCAGGATTCGACGGAGTTCGGCGGTGGAGGGGGTCTGGCCCCTCAGGTCCAGGCGCGAGAGCATGGCGTGGGATCGTCTCCAGGGTCGGTGAACGGGTAACGTGTTGTGATTCTAGCCCGTTACCGCACCGAGGAAAGGACGGAGGGTCACCGCCGGTGTCCTCACACCCGCTACCGCTCGTCGACCTGCTGCAGGCGTCCGTCGCCGCCACGTCCGCCGGCGACCACGCCACCAGCTGGCGTCTCACGAGCCAGTTCGGCACCCGCCACTGGCTCGCCGATCCTGCGACAGACCTGCCGCAGGACGCCCCGGCGCACCTGCGCACCGAGTTCCACGTCCTGCGCGCCGCCGTCGCCGACCGCCTGGAGCTGCACGAGGAGTCCGCCGAGGCGGTCATGCAGTGGCGGCGCCTGGCCCGCGAGACCGGTGACGACGCCTCCTCCGTCCTCGCCGACTCCGCGTTGTGCCTGGTGGCGATGGTCGTGGAGTCCGACGGGGTGGACCTGGCCGACCTGCCGCCGGCCGCCCGCCTGCTCGACGACCTGCACGCCTCGATCCTCGCCTTTCGTCCCGACGCCGACGGACCCACCCTCGGGGAGGACGCCTCGATCACCGGGGCCACCCTGCCGCGCCACCAGGCCACGTGCCTGTCGTTGGCCGCGATGGGTGGGCTGACCTGCGCGACGTCGCTGGCGACGCCGGAGACCGCGCCACTGCGCCCGGTGTTCCGCGAACTCGCCGACCGTTTCACCGTCAACGGCGCCTCGGCCGGCGACCGCGAGCTCACCCGCGCCCAGCAGCTGCACGCCGAAGGCGAGGTGGAGGCCGCCGTCGCCGTGGCCACCACGATGCTGGCGTCCGACTCGCCCACCACCCGCTACGAGGCCCACGACCTGCTCGGCTACTTCGCCCTCACCGAGGACGACAACGACACGGTCCTGGAGCACTGGCGCCAGTGCGCCGAGATCGCCCTGGAGCTCGGCGCGCCCCTGGAGGGCATGCACCGGGCGGAGCAGGCCTGCCAGCTGCTCAACGCCGACGGCGACTACGCCGCCGCCCACGACCTGGCCGTGCGCGTCGACGAGGCTGCCGCCGGGGCACCGGTCTCCCCCGCCGTGCTGAACCTGCGTGCCGTGCGCGCCCGCGCCGCGATCGGCGTGGGCAACCTGGAGGAGGGACTCGCCCTGGCCGTGGCGACGGCCGACTGGTCGATGTTCTCCCCCGACACCGAACGCACCCTGGCCTGTCTCACCATGGCGTGCGTTGCCGCCTCGACCTCGGGGCAGCACGTGGTGACCGCGAACCTGCTGGAGCGCAGCTGCACGCTCTACCGCGAACTCGACCGCCCGTTGGCCGCGGCGCAGGCGCTGCGTACCGCCGCCCGCGAGCACCTCAACGTCGGTGACACCTCACGCGCCGTGGAGATGATGGAACGCTCCCGCCGGATACTGGAGGGCTCCGACGGGCTCGCCGACGACCCGATGTTCTCCTGGCACCTGGGTGACTGGAACGAGGACATGTCGGCGATCTGGGAGGACGCCGGCCGCGAGGACCTCGCCCTGGAGTACGCCACGCGTGCCGCCCGGTCCTTCACCGACGCCCGGGACCACAGCAGTGCGGCGATGAACTGGGTCGCCGCGGCGTCGCTGCACCTGGAACTCGGCCAGAACTCCTCCTGCGACGTGGCCCTGGACCGCGCCCACGGAGAGCTCCTGATGGTGCCGGAGGAGACCGGCGTCGAGGACGACGGGTTCGGGGAGGCTGACCCGGACGATGACCCGCAATATGACCTGCAGGATGCCGGCGACGAGGGGTCCGTCTGGCAGGCCTACCGCCAGCTACGGCAGCTGCGCGAGAGCTGACGTCAGCTGACCTGCCCTACCGCTCGAAGGCGGTGTCCGGGGCGAACAGCGAGCACGTCCAGTAGACGACCGCCGCTGCCGCCGGTGCGGCGAGGAACCCGGCCGCCCCGGTGACCCGGGACACGATGGTGAAGTCCTGACCCGGGCTGAGGCTGTCGGCGAGTCCGGCGGTGATCTCCGTGCCGTGCAGGGTCTCTGCCAGCCAGTTGCCGAAGAGCAGGAACACCCCGGCGCCGAGGAAGGCGAGCACGATCACGGCGATCATCATCACCGGGCCGCGCAGCCGGGGCGAGCGCCAGAACGACCAGCCGGCCAGCAGTGCGCCGAGCAGGCCGGTCGCCGCGGCGAAGACGGCGAAGGAGAGGAACGGGGCACCGGACGTCGCCGGGTCGACCTCGGCCGCGCCGGTGTCGGTGATCACCGCGGTGACCGCGGGACGCCACCATCCCCACAGAAGTCCGGAAATGCTGAAGACAGCCAGGAAGACCGTGAGGGTCTTCGCCGACTGTCCGATCAGTGTTCGACGGGATGACGTCATGCGGTGCTGCAGGTCTTCCACTGCCCGTCTTCGCGGACGTAGACCGCGGGTGAGGTCTGGCGCTGGCCCGCCATCTCCGCGTCGACGTTGGCGGTGGCGCGGTCACCGTTGACCTGGATGTCGTTGACCCCGTGGACGACGGGCAGGCTCGTGCCCTGGTCGGACATCACCTTGCTGGCCAGGGTGTTCTCCGACTGCCGCTCCAGGTCCTGCAGGATGGCGTCACGTCCACCGACCTGCTCCAGGTCCGCCGCACACGAGGTGTCGACGACCATGCGCTGGTACTCGCCCCAGGGCTTGTCCTCGCCGAGGCCCCGGGCCACGGCGGTGATCTGCGCGGCGTCGTCCTGACCTGCGGGGGCACCGGCGGCGTTGTTGCCGCCGCCCTGGGCGTTCACGCCGTCCTGGTTGTCCTCCGGGGCGGGCTCGGTGCCGTCCTGGTTCCCGGCACCTGCGTCCTCGGAGCCCTCGGCCCCGGCGTCCTCGGCGCTCTCGGACCCCTCAGGGTTCTCGGAGGAGGCCGCGGCGCTGCTGGAGCTCGTGGCGCTCGACGAACTGCTGGCCGTGCCGGACGCGCTGGTTGACGCCTCGTCGGCATCGTCGTCCGAGCCGCAGGCGGACAGGCCCAGCGTCGTCGCCAGTGTTACGGCGACGGCGCCGGTGAGGACCGCCCTGGTGATTCCCGGCCGGCGGCCAGACACCCGTGGTGACATGAAAGGTTCCCTTCTCGCACTCGTACTACAGCTACGACCCTACAACGTCGCCCGTCACCGGAACGTTAGCCGCACTCCCCCGGATCATCACACCGGATCGTTACACTGGGTGGGGTGCAGCTCAACCGCGACCGAATCCACGCCGCCGCCTTCGACATCCTCTCCGAGTACGGCCTCGGGGACCTCACGATGAGGCGACTGGCCAAGACCCTCGAGGTCGCCCCCGGTGCCCTGTACTGGCACTACCCCAGCAAGCAGGAGTTGCTCGGCGGGATCGCGGAGCGGATCCTGCTGGGCACCGAACAGCCGCAGGACGCCGGGGAGGACGCTGCGACGTCCGGCTGGCGTCCGCGCACCTACGCCGCCGCGGCGGGTGTGCTCGAAGGGTTGCTGGCGGTACGCGACGGCGCCGAGGTCGTCGCCGCCGCCCTGGCGGCGGGCACCACCGCCCACGACCCCGCCGACACCCTCGCCGCCGCACTGCAGGGTTCCCCGGCACAGGACTGTGAGCTGACCGGCTGGGTGCTGTCGCGCTACCTGCTGGGTGCGGCGACGGACCTGCAGACCGCCGAGGCCGCAGGCGGTTCGCCCCGTCCGGTGTCGCAGGTACTCTCCGGGGTCGACCTCGTCCTCGACGGCGCCGCCAACTAGGATCGGACGCCATGAGCACCACGGCAGCAGCGCACACGGTCACCGCACACGGGGCGGACGTCACGGTCGACGGCGACGGGGTCCGCGTCCGCAGGACACCGATGGGCCAGACCCTGCTGCCGCCCGAACTCGCCGAGTTGACCGTGGCTCCGGCGGACCTGCGCGGCTGGTACCACCACGCTCCGACGGCGAGTTCCCCCGGCTGGATCCAGTTCTCGCTGGCGACCGCGCCGGCGAACGCCGCGCTGCGGCCGGTGCGCGGTTTCCCCGCGACGCGCGGGGCGTCCGACGTGGTGGTCTTCGCCCCCGGGCAGCAGGAGGAGTTCGCCACGGTGCACCAGCTGCTGACGAACCTGCAGTCGGGCCAGCCCCTGGAGACCGTGCCCGAGACGCCCGCCGAGCCGGTGGAGAAGCCGGCCGAGAAACCGGCCGAGACCTCCGCCGGGAAGCCGGCCTCGACGAGCTCGACAAGTTCTTCCGCCCCGCAGCAGACGTGGAAGCGCGTCGCCACCCCGGACACCGTCCCGGAGGCGAATGCCTCAGCGGACGCCAACGGCCCCGTCTTCGGCCAGAACGTGACCGTCACCGGCGACTTCGCCCCCTACGAGAAGGGTGAGGTGTGGGACATGATCGCCGCGGCCGGCGGGACGGTCGGAAAGAACGTCACCAAGAAGACCACACTGCTGGTCATCGGCGAGTGGGGCTCGGTGACCAGCAAGGAGAAGCGCGCCCGCGAGCTCAAGGACAAGGGCCAGGAGATCTCCCTGTGGAGCTTCGACGAGTTCCTCTCCGCGCTGGGCAAGCCGCGGCGCCCGGATCTCGACGAGGTGAAGGGAACCTCCGCGCCGTTCTAGGAGTCCCTCTACCGGTATGAGCCGGAAACTCCACCTCCACACCGTCACCACCACCGGGCACGACCCTTTCGACCCCTTCGACCCCACCGCCCCGCTGAGCGTCCCCCTGGGCGGCGGCCTGGTCGCCGTGGTGCACGACGGGCCCACCCCACTCACCGTGGCCGACCTGAGCGTGCACCGCAGCAGCGCGGCCCTGCTGTGGCAGCAGGCCGCCACGGACATGCTCGGCGTCCTGGGCGACCTCACCGCCGTGCACGGCACCGCCCTGCGCCACCGCGACGACGGAGGGGGCGTGCGCGAGATCGCGGTCATCGGCGCCCCCTTCCCCGCCGCCGGGCTGATCGCCCACCCCCTGCTCGCGATCCCGACGCACCGCATCCTGTGCGGGGACGACCACCACCTCTCCACTGCGGTCTCCTTCCACGTCACCGCCGACCAACGCCTGTTCGTCTCCTCGGGACCGACACCCTCGGTACCGTGCACCGGCCCGATCGACGTCTCGGCCGGACACTGCAAGGCGCTAGAGTCGGTGCCATGAAAGATTCCGCCGTCCTGCACGACTTCGACTCCTGGCTCGCCGGGCACCCCACGGTGGTGCCGGACATCCAGAAGGTCCTCTCCGACGAGCTCTCGGACGCGGGCCTGGCCTTCGACCAGGTGTCGGTGCGCATCAAGGACCGTGGGAGCTACCTGGCGAAGATCCACGACCCCGCCCACCCCGACTACCAGGACTTCGAGTCCGCGTACGACGTGCTCGGGGTGCGTGTCACCGTGTACACGACCTCCGACATCGTCCTGCTGGTGGAGGTGATGCGAAGCCTGTTCGACGTCGTCTCGGTCACCGACAAGGCGGCGCAGACCGCGGTGCGCGGCGAGTTCGGCTACGCCTCCTCCCACGTGATCGCCCGGGTCAGCGGGCGGCGGCTGCCCACCCTCACCGACGGCACCGACCTGGACGGCAGGTTGATCGAGATCCAGGTGCGCACCGTGCTGCAGCACGCGTGGGCGGAGTTCGAGCACGACGTGCGCTACAAGAACCCCGGCCACGAACTCAGCCCGGAGGTGCACCGCGCGTTCACGCTGGCGGCGGGGCTGATCGAACTGGCCGACCAGCAGTTCGACAACGTCGCGCGCGCCACCAGCGTCGAGGAGGCCCCCGACGAGTCCGGGGACACCGCGGACACCGAACTCACCGCCACGATGCTGCCCGGTGTGCTCACCATGCTGGTCGGCGGCGGCTACCCGATGTCGAAGGCCGAGTACTACCGCTTCGCCGTGGACATGCTCGCGGCCAACGGTGTCACCACCATCGGCGAACTCAGCGTCCTGTGTTCCCCGGAGGCACTGGCCGGGCTCCAGGAGACGATGGGCTACGACTACCCGCCCGGTCAGGTACGCCTGATCGACGACCTGCTGCTGTACACCTACGGCCGTGACCACATCCGCCGCACCGTGCACATCGGCGACCACGCGTCCTCGCGTCCGGGCCGGCTGGGCAACCGGTGGCAGCGTATGGGTCAGCGCCCGCGCAGCTGATCGATCTGGCGGCGCTCACGTTTGGTGGGCCGTCCGGTACCCCGGTCACGCCGCGGGATGGACGCCAGCACCTCCTTCGACGGCGGTGGTGGTGAGTGGTCCACGTAGCACTGCCGGGCGTGTGGGGCGCCGACGCGTTTGCTCACGAGCTCGGCGACCTCCACGACGTACTCGCGGTGGTTCACCCGGGCGCGCACGGTGTCGCCCACCGCGACGGTCTGCGCGGGTTTCACCGCCGCGTCGTTGACCTTCACGTGCCCGGCACGGCAGGCGTCAGCGGCGGCGGAGCGGGTCTTGTACAGCCTCACGGACCACACCCACGCGTCGATCCGGGCCACCGCTCACCACTCGTCCTTGTGGTTGAGCACCTCGCGGACCTTCACCGCGTTCCAGCCCAGCACGACCAGGGCGACGATGGCGATGACGAGGAAGAAGGTGGTCGCCGTGGTCAGCACGGCCAGCACCCCTCCGGCGACCGCGATGCCCCCGGACACCTGGATCGACCGCGACCGCTTTCGGACGTCGGCCTTACGACGGGCAACGGGATTGTCGGAGTTGTTGTCCATGGTCATACCTGGAGTCTACCCCCGTTCACCGGGCTTGGACGTCGTCCCAGCGAGACCCGTCGCGTACAACTTCCAGCGTCCCACCTGAAATTTCGCTGACAATCCCGCCCGGGTCCTCCCCGGCCGCGACGGTGAGCGTGAGCGTGACCGTCGCGGAGTAGGACGCCGCGACGTCCAGCCCCCGCGCCCGCAGCTCCGCCTCGACGCGTCCTGCCTCGGCGTGGTCGACGTCCAGCGTCCACACGTCGCGCGGTTCCCGGCGTAGCACGCTGACCCGCTCCAGCACCGCGCGCGTGGCGTCCTGGTAGGCGCGCACCAGTCCGCCGGTGCCGAGCTTGACCCCGCCGAAGTAGCGCACGACCACCACGGCGACGTCCTGCAGGCCCGAACCACGCAGCACCTCGAGCATCGGCTGGCCGGCGGTGCCGGCGGGTTCGCCGTCGTCGCTGGAACGTTCCACCGGGTTGGCGCCGTCGACGTGCAGGACGTAGGCGCTGCAGTGGTGACGGGCGTCGGTGTAGGCCGCACGGACCTCGGCGAGGAAGTCCCGGGCGTCGGCCTCGTCGGTGACGCGGGCGGCACAGGCGATGAAGCGGGAGCGCTTGACCTCCGTCTCCGCGACGGGCCGGTCGGTTCCGGGGCGCAGGTAGGCCGGGGTGGGGGCGGCACTCACCCGAGCACGCCGGCCCAGGTCGACGCCTTCAGGTCCCCCATCAGCGAGGACGTGCGCGCCACCCGCAGGTCCGCGGGCAGCATGTACTGCAGCTCCTCCGTGCCGTCGAAGAGGGTGAGGTAGACGTCCGAGTCGCCCTTGTTGTTGTGCAGCACGCCCTTGAGGCGGTCCATGTTGTCCGGGGTGCACTGGTCGATGCGCATGCGCAGACGCAGGGGGACGCCGGCCCCGGCGCCGACGGAGAGCTCTGCGGGCTTGAGGTCGTTGCAGAACAGGCTGGTGCGGTCGTCGCGGATGCTGACCTCGGCCTGGGCGAGGATGATGTTGTCCTCGGCGATCATCGGGGCGACCATCGCGTAGGTCCGGGAGAAGCACAGCAGCTCGATCTGCGCACCGTGCTGGTCCTCGATCGTCACGATGGCCCAGGGGTTGCCCTTCTTGTCCACGCGGCGGTCCACGCTGGAGATGATGCCGCCGACCTTGATGGCCCGCTTGTCCGGCAGTTCGCCGGAGATCACCGTGGTCAGGGGCGTGTCGATCTGGGAGTCCAGGGACGCCTCGAACCCGTCCAGCGGGTGGCCCGAGACGTAGAGCCCGAGCATCTCGCGTTCCAGGGTGAGCTCGTGCTTGCGCTCCCAGTGCTGGTCGGGGACGTCGACCTTGAAGGCGTCGTCCTCCACCGCGTCGAGCCCGGAGAACAGGTCGTACTGGCCGCGCGCGGCGGCCTTCTTCGTGGAGGTCACCGAGTCGACGGCGTCCTCGAAGACCAGCATCAGGCCCTTGCGCGGGTGGCCGAGCGAATCGAAGGCACCGGCCTTGATCAACGACTCGGTGACACGCTTGTTGCAGGCGGTGGCGTCGATCTTGTCGAGGTAGTCGGAGAAGTCCTGGAAGGGGGTCTTCTCCTTGCGCGTCGCCACGATCGAGTCGACGACGTCCTCACCGACGTTGCGCACCGCGCCCAGCCCGAAGCGGATGTCCTGGCCGACGGGCTTGAAGGTGTAGTCGGACTCGTTGACGTCCGGCGAGAGCACGTTGATGCCCAGGTGGCGGCAGTCCGCGAGGTAGATCGCCGACTTGTCCTTCTTGTCCGCCACCGAGGTCAGCAGGGCCGCCATGTACTCGGCGGTGTAGTGCTCCTTGAGGTAGGCGGTCCAGAAGCTGACCAGGCCGTAGCCGGCGGCGTGCGACTTGTTGAACGCGTAGCCGGCGAAGGGCAGGATCGTGTCCCACAGGGTCTTGATCGCGGCGTCGGAGAAGCCGTTCGACTTCATCCCGGCCTCGAAGTTCTCGAACTCCTTGGCCAGCACCTCGGGCTTCTTCTTGCCCATGGCCTTACGGAACCCGTCGGCCTGACCGGCGGTGTAGTTCGCGACCTTCTGGGAGATCCTCATGATCTGCTCCTGGTACACGATCAGACCGTAGGTCTCCTCGAGGATGTCCTGGAGCGCCTCGGCGAGCTCCGGGTGGATCGGCTCGATGGGCTTGCGCCCGTTCTTGCGGTCGGCGTAGTCCCAGTGCGCGCCGACACCCATCGGCCCCGGACGGTAGAGCGCCAGGGCGGCGACGATGTCGTTGAAGCCGGTCGGGCGCATACGCTTCAGCAGCTCCTGCATGCCGCCGGAGTCGAGCTGGAAGATGCCGAGGGTGTCGCCGCGGGCCAGCAGTTCATAGGACTGCGGGTCGTCGGTGGTCAGGCCCTCGAGGTCGAGGTCCTCGTCCCGGTTCTTCTTGATGTTCTCGATGCAGTCGCCGATGACGGTGAGGTTGCGCAGCCCCAGGAAGTCCATCTTCAGTAGGCCGATGGCCTCACAGGCCGGGTAGGGCCAGCCGGTGATGATCGCGCCGTCCTGCTGACGCTTCCACATCGGGATGTGGTCGAGCAGCGGGACGGACGCCATGATCACCGCGCAGGCGTGCACGCCGGCCTGGCGCACCACGCCCTCCAGACCGAGGGCGTCGTCGTAGATCTCCTTGACCACCGGGTCGGTCTCGATGAGGGTGCGGATCTCCGCGGCCTCCTGGTAGCGGTCGTGGTTGGGGTCCATGATGCCGGACAGGGGGATGTCCTTGGCCGCCTGCGCCGGGGGCAGGGTCTTGGTGATGCGGTCGGCGATCTGGAAACCGGGCTGGCCGTGGTGGGCGCGCGCGGCGTCCTTCAGCGCCTGCTTGGTCTTCACCGTGCCGAAGGTGATCACCTGGGCGACCTTGTCCTGGCCCCAGTTGTCCGCGGCGTAGCGGATCATCTCGCCACGACGGCGGTCGTCGAAGTCGATGTCGATATCGGGTGCGGACGGACGCTCCGGGTTGAGGAAGCGCTCGAACATCAGCCCGTGGTCGATGGGGTCGATGTTGGTGATCGTCAGCGCGTAGGCCACCAGGGCGCCGGCGGCGGAACCACGGCCCGGCCCCACGCGGATGCCGATGGAGCGGGCGTGCTTGATCAGGTCGGCGACGACGAGGAAGTAGGACGGGTAGCCCTTCATGTCGATGACGTCGATCTCGTAGTCGGCCCGGTCGAGGTACTCCTTGGGGACCTCACCGCCGTTGAAACGCTCGACCAGGCCGAGCTGGACCTCGTGGCGCAGCCAGGTGGTGGGCGTGTGGCCCTCGGGGACGTCGTAGTTCGGCATGCGGTCGTGGGTGTGCTCCTCCCACAGCTCGCCGTAGTCCTGGACGCGCTCGGCGATCCAGAGGGTGTTGTCGCAGCCGTCGGGCACGATCGGGTCCCAGTAGTTGCGCAGTTCCTCGGCGGGCTTGATGTAGTAGCCGTCGCCGGAGAAGGCGAAGCGACGCCCGCCCTCGTCCAGGGTCGGCTCGTCCATCGTGGCACCGGTCTGCACGCACAGCATGACCTCGTGCGGCTTGGCCTGCTTCTGCAGGACGTAGTGGCAGTCGTTGGTGACCAGCGGCGGAAGGTCCAGCTTGCGGCCGATCTCCAGGAGCTCGTCGCGGACGCGCTTCTCGATCTCCAGGCCGTGGTCCATCAGCTCGAGGAAGTAGTTGTCTCGGCCGTAGATGTCCTGCCACATCGCCGCGGCCTCCAGGGCCTTGTCGAACTGGCCCAGACGCAGGCGGGTCTGCACGTCGCCGGACGGGCAGCCGGTGGTGGCGATGATCCCGTCGGCGTGCTCGGCGACGATCTCGGCGTCCATCCGCGGGTACTTCGAGACCTGCCCCTCGTAGCTGGCCAGGGAGGACAGTCGGAAGAGGTTGCGCAGCCCGGTGGCGTTCTCCGCCATCATGGTCTGGTGCAGGTAGTAGCCGCCGCCGGCGACGTCGTTGCGCTTCTGGTCGGGCTCGCCCCAGCGCACCCGGTCCTTGATCAGGCGGGACTCCGGCGCCATGTAGCACTCGATGCCGATGATGGGTTTGATGCCGGCACCGGTCATCGCCCGGTAGAAGGCGTCGGAGCCGAACATGTTGCCGTGGTCGGTCATGCCCACCGCGGGCATGCCCTGCCGCGACACCTCTTCGGCGAGCAGGTCCACCTTCGCCATCCCGTCGAGCATGGAGTACTCGGTGTGATTGTGCAGGTGGACGAAGGAGGACTTCTTCATGCGGGTCAGTCTACCGGCGGTGGCAAGTCGGGCGACCGGGAGATCGGGGTGCACCGGACGTCCCCGCGGCGCCATACCGTGCTACACGTGCCATACGGTGCTGTACCTTGCTCCGGTGTGCAGCTCCCCGTCAGGAAGAACTCCGGGAACAGATTCCGGCCGACTCCTACAGGCACAGCCCGCCGCTCACGCCACGGTGACACAGCAGGGTGCGCTCCACCTTCTCGGCCGCGTAGCTCCCGTCGTTCTCCCCGACGGTCACGAACAGTCGCTCCCCGGCCTGGGCATCGTCCTTCATCCCGGTGACGTCCACCCGGTAGAACGGTTCACCGGCGTAGTCCGGCGTGGTCAGCAGGACGTGGTCCGCCATGCTCGCCGCCTGCCGACCGACCGTCTCCACCACGGCCTGTTCACTGTCCCCGGTCACGTCCCGGTAGTCGTCGGTGACGTCCGTGGTCGCGGCGAAATGGTAGAGGTGTGCGCTCGGCATCCAGCCGGCGGCACCGTCCACCCGCACCTGCGCCCAGAAGCCCTCGTCGGGGTCCTGGGTGTTGTTCCACTCCCGGCCGGCGAGTTCCACGGCCCCGAGCCGGTCGACCTCCTCGACCTGCGCGCCGGTGGACGAAGGGACGTCCCGCACGATGATCGGCTCCTCCTCGGACTCCAGGCCGGCGACGCCGACCTCCTGGCCGGCGGTGGAGAAGTAGGCCTCGACCTCTTCGCCGGGCACCTCGGCAGGGGTCCCGGTGGGAGTCACACTGGGCGTGGCAGGCTCGGCGACGGTCTCCGTGACGGTGGCTGTCGCCGTGACGGTGCCTGACGGCTCCGAGCCGTCCTGTCCCCCGTCCTCCCTGGACGAGGCGCAGGCGGCGAGCAACAGCACCGTCGTGGCCAGGGTCGCCGCCCCGGTTCCACGGATGCGCATCAGGCAGTCACCTCCATCTCCATGTCGTACACACCCCAATACTAGTTCCCGGCGCGCCTGCACCCCACAGATCCGACGAAACGACGGTCAGTGACCGTCTGCGCAGTTCACGGCCCCGGACTCCGAAGCACTCGAACCACCCCACAGCACCGAGACTCCCGGAGAGAACCCCTACAGGTCCAGCCCGATGTCCAGGGCCGTCACCGAGTGGGTCAGCGCCCCCACGGCGAGCGAGTCCACACCGGCGGCCGCGTAGTCGCCGGCCCTGTCCAGGGTCAGCCCGCCGGAGGACTCCAGCAGCACACCCGGCGCGATCTCGTCGCGCAGCCGCACCGCGGACACGGTGGTCGGCACGTCGAAGTTGTCGAGCAGGACCTGCTGCGGCGGCAGGTCCAGGCCCAGCACCTCACGCAGCTGCTCCAGGTCGTCGACCTCCACCTCGCACCACAGGGCGGTGTCCTCGGCACGTACCGCCCGGTAGGCGGCGACCACTCCCCCTCCGGCGACCACGTGGTTGTCCTTGACCATGGCCTGGTCGGAGAGGTTATAGCGGTGCGGTGTGCCACCACCGTGGACCACGGCGCGTTTCTGCAGCAGACGCAGCCCCGGCAGGGTCTTGCGCGAGTCACGTACGGCCACCCCGTCGCGGGCGGCGGCCACGGCGTCCACCCAGGCGGCGGTGTGGGTGGCCACCCCGGAGGCGTGGGAGAGCACGTTGAGCACGGAGCGCTCCAGCTGCAGGATCGCCCGGACCGGTCCCTCCAGCACGCCGACCACGTCACCGGGAGCCACGCGGGCACCGTTGGCCAGGGCGTCCTGCAGTTCCACGCGTCCGCCGAGCACGGGGTTGGACGCCCCGGCGTCCAGCACGGCGCGCACGGCGTCGGTGCCGGAGATCACGCCGGGGACACGGGCGATGAGGCGTGCGCTGCCCTGCAGGTCCTGCGGGACGGTGGCCAGGGTGGTGGCGTCACCGGCGGCGATGTCCTCCTGCAGTGCCGCCCACGCCAGGGAGGAGAACAGGGAGGGGTCGCCGTCGAGGGTGCCGAGGTCGGTCGTCGGTAGCAGTGCTCTCGCGTCGCTCATTCGCCTCCTCCCGGGGTGCCGACGGAGATCATCCGCTCCACGGCGAGGCGGGCCTGCGCGGCCACGTCCTCGTCCACGTCGACCTCGTCGGTGCCCAGGGCGAGGCAGCGCAGCAGGGCCGCGGGGGTGATCATCTTCATGTAGGGGCAGGAGGCACGTTCGTTGACGGGGGCGAAGTCCACGTCGGGGGCCACGCCCTTGAGCTGGTGGAGCATGCCGACCTCGGTGGCGACGAGGACCTTGCCGCGTCCGGCGGCCGCGGCGTCCTGCGCGCTGGTGAGCATCTCCCCGGTGGAGAGCATGTGCACCCTCCCCGGGTCGATCACGCCTTCGCCGGCGAGGTAGATCGCCGAGTTGGCGCAGCCGCACTCGGGGTGGATGAACAGGTCGGCGTCCGGGTTCTCCTCGGCGCGGCGGGCGAGTTCGGGCCCGGAGATGCCCGCGTGGACGTGGCACTCCCCGGCCCAGACGTGGATGTTGTCGCGCCCGGTCTGCCGGCGCACGTGCGCGCCGAGGAACTGGTCCGGGCCGAAGAGGATCTCGCGGTCCTCCGGCAACCCGGCGACCACGTCCACGGCGTTGGAGCTGGTGCAGCACACGTCGGTGAGGCCCTTCACTGCGGCGGTGGTGTTGATGTAGCTCACGACCAGGGCGTCGGGGTGCTCGGACCTCCACTCGGCGAGTTCCTCGACGCTCAGCGAGTCCGCCAGGGAGCAGCCGGCCTCGGCGTCGGGGATCAGCACGGTCTTGTCCGGGGAGAGGATCTTGGCGGTCTCGGCCATGAAGTGCACGCCGCAGAAGACGATCACCTCGGCGTCGGTCTGCGCGGCGATACGCGACAGCGCCAGGGAGTCTCCGGTGTAGTCGGCGATGTCCTGGATCTCGGGGAGTTCGTAGTTGTGGGCCAGGATCACCGCGTTGCGCTCCTGCTTGAGGCGGGTGATCTCGGCGACCCACGCGGCGTCCCCGGCGAGTCCCTCCCACCGCCCGATGTTGCCTTCAGGACCGGTGTGCCCCGGCGCCCGGAAGACCCGCTCCAACAGCGGACTCCCGAATTGTTCAACACTCGTCACAGTCATGTCCGGTGATGATATCCGAAACCGGCACACGCCGGGGGGTTTCGCGACGTATCCTCAACCCCGTGAGTACACCACGACCTGCGGTGCGCGAGGCCGTCGCGCACCTCGACGCCCCCTTCTCCGTCCTCGACCTGGACAGTGCGCTGGCCAACGCCGCGGACATGGTCCGGCGTGCCGCGGGCACCCCGATCCGGCTGGCCACGAAGTCGGTGCGTGTCCGCGGGCTCATCGAGCGCCTCCTCGCCCTCGACGGTGTGCAGGGACTGCTGTCCTACTCCCTTGGCGAGGCCATGTGGCTGGTGGACGAGGGGGTGTGCGACGACGTGCTCGTCGCCTACCCCAGCGCCGACCGGCAGCTGCTGCACCGGCTGATGTGCGGGGAGACCTACCTGCGGTCGGTCACGGTGATGGTCGACTCGGTGGAGCACCTCGACTTCATCGACGCCGTCGTCCCGCCGACCGAACGCGGCGTGCTGCGGGTGTGCATCGACGTCGACGCGTCCCTGTCCTTCGGTCCGGTGCACCTGGGTGCACGCCGCTCGCCGGTGCACACCGTGGAGCAGGCCCGCGCCCTGGCCGAGGCCGTCAGCGACCGCGACGGTTTCCGCCTGGTCGGCCTGATGGCCTACGAGGGGCAGATCGCCGGCACCACCGACACCTCCCCGCTGGTCACCGCGGTCAAGCGGGTCTCCGCCCGGGAACTGGCGGGACGCCGGGCCGCGATCGTGGAGGCCGTGCAGGCGGTGGACGGCGAGCTGGAGTTCGTCAACGGCGGCGGCACCGGCTCCATCGAGTCCACCACCGCCGAGGAGGTGGTCACCGAGATCGGTGCCGGCTCCGGGGTCGTGGGCCCGGGCCTGTTCGACCACTACTCCGCGTTCCGTCCGGTCTCGGCGCAGTGGTTCGTCCTGCCGGTGGTGCGCCGGCCCGTCCCCGACATCGTCACCGTCGCCGGCGGCGGGCGCATCGCGTCCGGCCCTCCCGGCGCCGACCGCGTCCCGGTCGTCGACTACCCCCGCGGCCTGCGCATGAGTGCCACGGAGGGCGCCGGGGAGGTGCAGACACCCCTGCGCGGCGACGTCGCCGCGGCGATGGACCTCGGCGACCACGTGTGGTTCCGGCACGCCAAGGCCGGCGAACAGGCCGAGTTCGCCGAGTCCGTACTGGTGGTCAGCGACGGCGACATCATCGACGAATGGCCCACCTACCGGGGCGAGGGACGGAGCTTCACATGAGATGGCGCAACTGGTCGGGCGCGCAGCACGCCACCCCGGCCGCATTCGAGCAGCCCACCACCGAGGACGGGGTCGTCGACCTGGTCCGTCGGGCGGCCCGCGGGGGCCTGCGGGTCAAGGCCGTGGGTGCGGGCCACTCCTTCACACCCGTGGCGGTGACCGACGGGATCCTCGTCAACCTCGACCACCTCTCCGGGCTCGTGTCGGTGGACCGCGACGCCATGGAGGTCACCTTCCTGGCCGGCACCCGCCTGCGCGACGTCCCGGCGTTGCTGCGCCCGCACGGCCTGGCGCTGGCCAACCAGGGCGACGTGGACCCGCAGTCCCTGGCCGGCGCGGTGAGCACCGGCACCCACGGCACCGGCATCGGCTTGACCGGTTTCGCCGGGATGGTCCGCGGACTGCGCACCGTCACCGCCGACGGCTCCGTGCACGACGTCGGCCCCGGCGACCCCCTCCACGACCTCGGCCGCGTCTCCCTCGGCGCCCTGGGGGTGACCACCCGCATCACCATGGCGGTCGTCGACTCCTTCGTGCTGTCCGCCGTGGAACGCGCCGAACCACTGGAGGAGCTCGTCGGCGACTTCCCCGCCCGCGCCGCCGCCGTCGACCACATGGAGTACTACTGGTTCCCCGGCACCGGGCGCGCGCACGTCAAGACCAACACCCGCCACAGCCTGCAGGACGCCGCGTCCGCCGACCTGCCCGGTCCCGTGCCGCGCTGGCGGGCGTTCGTCGACGACGAACTCGTCAGCAACGCCGCCTTCGCGGCGATGTGCTCACTGATGCACCACGTGCCGCGCACCACCGGGGCGATGAACCGTCTGGCGGCGGCGAGCCTCGCACAGCGCGAGTACTCCGACACCGCCCACGACGTCTTCGTCTCCCCGCGCCGGGTGCGCTTCAACGAGATGGAGTACGCCGTACCCCTGACCGATGCCGCGGAGGTCCTCGCCGAGGTCCACCGTGCCGTGGACGCCTCCCGGCTGCCCGTCGGATTCCCCCTGGAGGTGCGCTGCACCGCCGCCGACGACGTACCGCTGTCCACCGCGAACGGGCGGGAGTCCTGCTACGTCGCGGTGCACCGTTACCACCGCGACGACTACCGCGAACTCTTCGCCGTGGTCGAGCCGGTCCTCGTCGCCGCCGGCGGACGCCCGCACTGGGGCAAGCTGCACACCCTCGACCACGACGGCCTCGCCGCCGTGCACCCCGACCTGGCGGACGTCGCCGAGCTGCGCGCGCAGGTCGACCCGTCCGGCATGTTCCGCAACCCGATGGTCGACCGGGTCTTCGGGATCTAGACGAGTTTCCGCAGCCGGGTGCGCCGGGC
The DNA here is from genome assembly GCF_052377495.1 of Corynebacterium sp. AOP36-E1-14. Lineage (NCBI taxonomy): Bacteria > Bacillati > Actinomycetota > Actinomycetes > Mycobacteriales > Corynebacteriaceae > Corynebacterium > Corynebacterium sp. AOP36-E1-14. Next base: position 94,989 of record NZ_JBQSWV010000006.1, on the reverse strand, counting down.
GTTGATCAGCGTGTCGGTGACGAACACCAGCAGCGCCACCCAGATCACCGCGAACCCGACCCACCGGGCCGGTTCGATGTACTCGCCGACGACCAGCACCGCCCACAGCATCTGCATCACCGGGGTCAGGTACTGCAGCATCCCCAGACTGGTCAACGACAGTTCGTGGGCCGCACGGGCGAAACACAGCAACGGCAGCGCCGTGATCGCCCCGGCGGTGACCAGCAGCAGCGCATGGCCCACACCGTGCCCTCCCTGCACCATGGTGTTCTCCCCCTGGGACTGCAGCCACACCAGGTAGAGCACCCCCACCGGTGCCAGCACCGCGGTCTCCGCCGTCAACGACTGCAGCGGGGTCAACGGCACCCGCTTCTTCAGCAGCCCGTAGCCGGCGAAGGACAACGCCAGCCCCAGCGACACCACCGGCGGCGAACCCAAGGCCACGGTGAGGATCACCACCGCCACCGCGGCGATGCCCACGGACACCCACTGCAGCGTCCGCAGCCGCTCACGCAGCACCACCACGCCGAGCAGCACGCTGACCAGCGGGTTGATGAAGTACCCCAGGGCGGCGTCGGCGACGTGGTCGTTGTTGACCGCGTAGATGTACAGCCCCCAGTTGCCTGCGATGAGCACGGCGGCCGCGGTGATGCGCAGCCACAGACCCGCGGGGATCCGACGCACCCACCGGAAACCGGTGGTGCACGCCATGACCACCACGACGAAGGCCAGCGTCCACACGAAGCGGTGCGCCAGGATCTCCATCGGCACCGCCGGGCGCAGCAGCGGGAAGAACGCGGGGAAGAACCCCCACATCAGGTAGGCCAGGACACCCCAGATCACCGGGCCGCCGCCTGTTCCTGTGCCTGTTCGCGTTCCTCGGCCGTCACCGGGCGCAGCCCGAAACGCCCGTAGGACGCGTCGGGCGGCAACGCCTCCACCGCCAGGACGTCCTCACGGTCGTCCAGGGCCGCCAGGTCGTCCGGCGCGGCGTGCACGAGCACGCCGAGGACGTCGAGCGCCGGGTCGTCCTCCCCCACCCCCGCGTTCGCCGCGACCTGGTCACGGGCACCGGCGAAGACGTCCTCGCGACGGTGGCCGTCCGCCGGCTCGGCGATCTCCCACCGCGAGTTCGCGTACAGCAGGGTCGACACCCGCACGCCGGACATGCCGGAGAAGATCTCGGTGAGTTCCTGCGTCCCGGCCGGCTCGACCGGGGTCACCAGCGCCCAGCGGGCCTCGTCACCTGTGTCACCTGTGTCAGGCGTGTCCTGCAGCGTCGTCCCCGCCCGCGCGACGTACTCGTCCAGGGTCTCGCTGTTGTCGGGGCCCAGCATGTCGCCGTTGATGGCCTGGGGCTGGGACATACGGTCCGAACCTGCCAGGGCGATCACCGTGCCGGCCAGCGCCACCAGGCACAGCACCGACAACCACATCACCCACGCGGGACGACGCGTGTCCTCCCACTCACGCCGGCGCCGCACCTTGCGGTCCGGCGCGATCTGCCGCGAGGTACGCATCAGTTCACCTCCCGCAGTCGCTCCAACGCCACGTCCAGGTCCTCCGGGTAGGGCGACTCGATGTCCATCCACCGCCCGTTCGGGTGTGTGAACCCCAGGTGCACCGCGTGCAGCCACTGACGTTGCAGTCCGAGGAACTCGCTGAGTGCCGGGTCCGACCCGTACATCGGGTCCCCGCAACACGGGTGGTGCAGCGCCGAGAAGTGCACGCGGATCTGGTGGGTACGCCCGGTCTCCAGGTGCACCTCCAGCATCGTGGCCTGCCGGAACGCCTCTAGCGTGCGGTAGTGCGTCACGGCATGGCGACCGTCCTCACGCACCGCGAACTTCCACCCCGCACCGGGGTGCCGGGCGATCGGCGCGTCGATGGTGCCCACCGTCGGGTCCGGGTGGCCCTGCACCAGCGCGTGGTAGGTCTTCTCCACCGTCCGGTCGCGGAACGCCCGCTTGAGCACCGTGTAGGCGCGCTCGCTGGCGGCGACCAGCATCACGCCGGACGTCCCGACGTCGAGCCGGTGCACGATGCCCTTACGCTCCGGCGGACCCGAGGTGGAGATACGGAACCCCTCCGCCGCCAGACCCGAGGTCACCGTGGGCCCGTCCCAGCCGATGGTGGGGTGCGCGGCGACACCGACGGGCTTGTTCACGGCGATCACGTCGTCGTCGGAGTAGAGGATCTCCATGCCCTCGACGAGTTCGGCGGGCTCGTCGGCGAGGTCGCGTTCGGGCTCCGGCAGGGTGACGTCCAGCCACGCGCCGGCGACCAGCCGGTCGGACTTGCCCGCGGTCCTGCCGTCCTGCACCACGTCGCCGGCCTCGGCGAGTTCGGCGACGACGGTGCGCGACAACCCGAGCAACTTCGACAGCCCGGCGTCCACCCGCATCCCCGCCAGGCCGTCCGGCACCGGCATCAGCCGCGACTCCCTCGGGGCGTTCACGCTGCGCTCCCCTCGTTCTCTGCGTTCTCTGAGTTCTCCCTGCGCGCCTGCCGTGGCTCCACGACCAGCGCGTACACCAGGTACACCACCACGCCCACGCTGATCGCCGCGTCCGCCACGTTGAAGATGGCGAAGTTGCCGACGGACACGAAGTCCACCACGTGGCCGTGCAGCCCGCCGGGGGCGCGGAAGATCCGGTCGATGAGGTTGCCGGCCGCCCCGCCGCCGATCAACGCCACCGCAGCCACGGACCACGGGTTGCGCACCCGGAAGGCCAGCACCACGCAGATGGCCACGGCGACCATCTGGATCACGGAGAACACCACGGTGGCGTTCTCCCCCATGGAGAACGCGGCCCCGGAGTTGCGGATCAGGTACAGCCGGGCGACGTCGCCGACCACCGGGTACGCCGTGGCGGGTTCGAGGTTCTCCACGACGAGCCACTTGCTGAGCTGGTCGACGGCCACGATGCCGGCCAGTGGGAGGAGCGCCCAGGGTCGGACGTTGAAAACAGTCACGGCCATGATCCTATCGCGTCGCGGCATGTCCCCGCCCGCGACCCTCTGTTGCCCGGCCGCCAGTTGGTACGCTGACCCACGTGCGCACCCAACGACTCCTGCCGACCCTGTTGACCACCGTGACGACCACCCTGCTGGCGGGATCGGTCCTCACCGCATGCTCCTCCGACGACGCCGCGTCGCCCGAGGAGCCGGTGGACGCCCCGGTGTCCGGGGTCTCCGTCACCGTCGACGACACCGGTGACGCCCCGCGCGAGCCCCTGGTGTGGTTCAGCGACGACACGGAGACCGAGACCGTCTACAAGGCGACCCAGGGGTGGGGGCAGAGCATCGAGGGTGGTGACTCCGACGAGACCAGCGAGGACGACCTGCCGTACGAGGACGTCACCATGGAGGTCCCGGTCACCGTGTCCACCGCCACCGACGGTGACGAGCTGGAGGCCGAGGTCGTCGCCGGGAGCCCGTCGGGCGACAACACCGACGGCAACGAGGACCTCTCCACCGCCGAGGGGTTCACGATGAACCAGAACTACAACCAGGACGGACGCGTCACCACGCGCGGCTTCACCGCGCCCGAGGGCGCCTCGGACGCGGCGCGGTCGAACGTGGAGCGCTCCTTCACCCAGATGACGGACGTGCCGGTGGTATTCCCCGCCGACGACCTGGGCACCGGTGCCCGCTGGACGGTCACCGGCCAGGTCGACGACCCGAACCTGGGGATCTCCATGCGCCAGGGGGTGACCTACACCCTGGTGTCGCGGGAGGGCTCACGCATCGAGCTCGACGTCGACGTGGAGCGCACACCCTCGGTGCAGCAGATGTCGGGCTCCGACCTGAAGGTGGTGGGCTCCGACAGTGAGTCCACCGGCAACATCACGGTGGATCTGCGACGTCCCGTGCCGGTCTCCGGCGTGATCGAGACGTCGACGAGCGTGACCTACGGTGAGACGGACTCGCCGGTCACCGTGGTGCAGACCTCGCGGACGAGGTCCAGCTGGGAGCCGGCCTAGGCGGCGGGCTCGGCGGCGGGATCCTCCGCCGGGGCGTCCTGCTCGGCGGCGGGGTCGGGGGCCTCCTCGAGGAAGGGGGCGCAGCTGTCGGGGACCTGGTCGGGGGCGACGTTGCTGACCAGCGTGCAGGCCCATTCCTGGGACAGCTTCCACTGGCCGTTGTCGTTGACGAACTTCACGCCGTCCATCCGCACCGGCTCGGCGTCCGGCTGGATGAGGTTCATGGTCGCCATGACCTCCTGCGGGGTGTTGCCGGGGAGGATCGGGTCAACGACCTCGAAGGTTGCGCCGGACTCCTGCTGTGACTGCATCATCACGTCGAAGAGGTCCACGGCCTCCTCACCGTTCTCCACGGTGTCGGCCTTCTCCTCCGCCGGGACACCCGGGTCCACGGCGCGGGCGAGGATGTCGCCGAGCTCCTGCGCGTCGGGCAGCGGGGTGGTTTCGGTGGTCTGGGCCGCGGTGGTGTCCGACGAGCCGTCGTCGGAGTCGTCCGAGGAACAGGCGGTGACCGACAGGCCGGCGGTGAGGGCGATGACGGCGGCGAGTGCGCGGGGTCGCTTCAGGGGGTTCAGAGTGGACGTGATGCTCACTGTGACGACGCTCCTTCGAGTCGTGGATGTACGGCGAATGAAGCGAGTCTACCGCCGATGGGACGGTAGCCTTGTAATCCGTGACCGACCAGACCACCCTCGCCCCCACCGTGCTAGCCACCGGCGGCACCATCGCCTGCGCGCGCGACGACCGCGGTGACCTCGTCCCCACCAGGACCATCGCCGACCTCCTGGCCGACGCAACGGACTCCGCCGCCGTCGCTGCCGCCGTGCGAGACGCCCGTGACGTCCTGCACCTCGACTCCTCCACGATGGGCCTCGCCGACCTCGACGTCCTGCTCACCCACATCCACGGGGCGCGCCGCAGCGGGCCGGTCGTGGTCACCCACGGCACCGACTCGATGGAGGAGACCGCCATGGCCGTCGACCGGCTCATCGGCGGGCCGGTGGTGCTCACCGGCGCGCAACGTCCCGCCGACGACCCGGCGCCGGACGGCCCGGGCAACCTGCGCGACGCGATCGAGGCGGCGCGCCGCGTCCTGCATCCCGCCGTGGTGCTCGGCGGGCGGACCTCGCCCGCCTACGGTGTGCGCAAAGTGCACACCACCGCCGACGCCGCCTTCGACACCCCGGCCGGCATCACCCGCCCCACCCGTCCGGCCGACCCGTCCGCTCCCCCGGCCCCGCTGGCCGGGCTGCGCGTGGACATCGTGTCCGCCTGCCAGGGCGCCGACCCCGCCGCGATCGACGCCGCGGTGTCCGCCGGGGCGCACGGCGTGGTCGTGCAGGCCTTCGGGTCCGGCAACATCGGGGTGCTCGCCGACGGTGCCCACCGGGCCGTCGAGGCCGGCGTCCCCGTCGTCGTCGCCAGCCGTGTGGCGTCCGGCGGGGTGCAGCTGGTCTACGGCGGCGCCGGCGGAGGACGCTCCCTCGCCCGTGCCGGGGTGCGCTCCGGCGGAGAACTCACCGCCGCGCAGGCGCGCATGGAACTGCTGTGCGAACTGGCCGTCCGCCGTGCCGGCTGACTAACGGAGACTGTCCAGCGGGTCCGCCGCACTGAGCTCCGGGTCGTCGACGGCGAAGGTGCGCGCCCTGCCCGGCCCGGTGGAGCGGGTCTCGAAACGCACGCTCACCACCCCCGCGCCCGTGCCCTGCACCCAACCGTGGCCGAACTCGGGGTGGTGCACGTCCGCAGAGGGACGCCAGGAGGTGACGGTGGCCTCAGGTTCCGGCTCGGGTTCGGGCGCCGGCTCGGTCTCTGTCTCGGTCTCCGGTTCCACGGCGACCATGCCGGGCTCCGGGAAAAGCACGGCCTGGCGTTCCTCCGTCAGCCCGGACAGGCTCACCCCCACCAGCCGCACCGCGCCGGACACCTCGGGCCGCGGGACCACCGAGCGGGCCGCGGCGAGGATCTCGTCGAGGTCGTCGGTCGGGGTGACCAGCGTGGTCGAGCGCGTGTGGGCCTTGAAGTCTGCGGTCCGGGTCTTCACCGTCACCGTACGGGCCGCCCGACCGTCCCCGAGCAGTCGACGACGCGCCGCGGTGGCCGCCAGCACCAGCACCGGGTCGACCTCCACCGTGGTCACCGCGTCGACCTCCAGGGTGCGCTCCGCGGACACCTGCTTCGACCGCGCCCGCGGTGCCACCGGGCGGGTGTCCGCACCACGGGCGTAGCCGAGGACCTGCAGACCCACCGAGCCGAGCAGGCCCTTGACGTCCACGTCGTCCATCGCGGTGAATGCGCCGATGGTGGTGACGCCGACGTCGGCCAGCTTGCCCTGGGCCACCGGGCCGATACCCCACAACTCCCCGACCGGACGGGGGCCGAAGACCTCCCCGCGACGATCGGCACCCACCACCGTCACCCCGTGCGGCTTGGCGAGGTCGGAGGCCATCTTCGCGTCCAGCTTCGTGGTGGCCACACCGATCGAGCAGGGCAGGCCGATCTCGGCGTCGACACGCTCCTGCAGAACGCGGGCCCACCGTTCGACCTCCGCGGCGTCCAGCCCGACCAGCGACTCCGGCTCCACGAACCCCTCGTCCACGCTGAGCTGCTCGACGGTGTCCTCCTCGCGCCCGAGGAGCTCGAAGACCTGGGCGGAGACGGTGGAGTACACGCTGAAGCGCGGGGACACGACCACGGCCTTGCCGCGGCACAGGCGCACGGCCTGCTGCATCGGCATGGCCGACCGGGCCCCGTACACCCGCGACTCATAGGACGCACCGGCCACGACGCCCCGGCCGGAGGCACCGCCGACGAGGACGGGGCGTCCGGCGAGCGTCGGACGGGTCAACTGCTCCACGGAGGCGAAGAACGCGTCCATGTCGAGGTGGACCACCCATCGCTGCGTGGAGTTCATGTCCCCGAGTCTAGTTCCGGGGACCGCCAGCACCGTCAAAAAGGCACCTCCTGAGCCGCGACGCGGGCAGCCTCGACGACCTCGCCGATCCGACGAAGCCTGGCCTCGTTGTGCGCCGCCAGGGTTCGGACCTTGCGGTGCAGACGAGTGTCGAAGTCCAGGACCGCCTCGGCCAACGGGCCGGTCGGGGTGGTCACGTACACGTGGCCGTCCTCCACGCTGGTCCACCAGTCCGAGCCGTCCGGGTTCAGGGTCACGTCGTAGAGTCCGCGGGTCTTGAGGCTGTGGCACCCCGGACACAGCGAGTGCATCGCCCAGGACGCGGTCTTTCCCCCGTCCTCCTCGTCACCGGTCCAGCGGCTCACGTGGTCGATCTGCGACTCCGCGGCGGGCCGGTCGCACCCGGGGAACCGGCACGTGCCGTCCCGCCCGGCGTCCGTGGCGCGCTGGTGGGCCGAGGGCGTGTAGCCGGAGACCTCGCTGTGCCCGGCGACGCACAGCTCGGTGACCCGCTCCATCCAGCGGTCCGTGGCGACCTCGTGCAACCACGTGCTCTCCAGGTGCATCGTGCCGCTGTCCAGGTTGCGGTAGCAGTTCAACGTCACCGACACGTCCCCCGCCCGACCGTGCACCAGGTCGATGAAGGCCTGGGCGCGGGTGCAGTCGCGGGCCGCGGCGACGGCGTCGATGATGCGGATGGCGCCGATGCCCTCGTCGGTGGGCACGGTGACGTGGAAGACCGTCGCCGCGTCCGCACGGGTGTCGACCGAGAAGTCGAGCTGGCACTGCGGCGGCGGAACCTCACCGTGGCCCTCCGGGTCGAGTGGTCGCGCCGAGGGCTGGATCTCCGCGACGACCTCCTGGACGAGACGGCGCAGGGTGACCACCCCGGGTACCGCCTGCCGCGGAACCGTCGGGGTGAGCACACCCATCACGGAACGCTCGACCTCCTCGAGGTGCCCGTCGTCCACGGCGGCGACGGAATCCGCGAGCGCGCGCAGGTGGTCGAAGGAGAACGCGCCGTTCTTCAGCAGCAGGCCGACCCCGTGCATCCTGGTCAGCATCGTCCCGATGTCGCAGTATGCAAGGGCCTTACCCTTCGACACCCCCAACCCCACTGACAGCTTCCGGACGTGGCGGGAGACCTCCATACCCGGCGACGGTGCCGCCTCACGGGCGATGTCGAGCTCCAGGACGTTGATGTCGCGCTTGGCGTTGAACATCACCTCCTGCGCGCTGACCGCCCAGCAGGGTTCGTCGAGGTTCTCCTCCACGTACTCGACGTCGCAGTCGAAGCACAGCTCCTCGTAATCACGTTCGATGACGCTCAGTCCCGTACCGTCCTGCACCATGTCTTTCCCCTCAGATTCATGGAACCGCTCTCGAGAGCAAACACATTATCGATGGTGTGTTCGAGTGTCAAGGTCTCGGGGCGGAGACGTCGAAAACCCCGGACGGCGAACCGTCCGGGGCAGGTCGACGACGCGGCGGGACTACACCTTCGCCACCTCGGCGGTGACCCCGTCGCCCACGTCGTGACTCAGCGTCTCGTCGACGACCACGGTCACGGAGGTCGCGAGCACCTCGCCGGCGATCGCGTCGGCGTGCCGGTCGGCCCACTCCCGCTTGTCCGCCGGCACCGACAGCGTCAGCGTGATCCGGTCGGAGACGTCGAAGCCGGACGCCTTGCGTGCGTCCTGCACACCACGGACGCGGTCAGCGGCCCAGCCCTCGGCCTCCAGCTCGGGGGTGACGGCGGTGTCCAGGACGACCAGGCCGTCGCCGCCCGGGATCTCCGTGGTGTTGTCCGGGTCGACCGCCACCAGCTTGCGGCTGAACTCACCGTCGACCAGCTCGATGCCGTCGGCGGTGACCGTGCCGTCCTCGGCGACCGTGTAGTTGCCGGTCTTCACGGCCTTGATCACGGTCTGGACGTTCTTGCCCAGGCGCGGGCCGGCCACACGTGCGTTGACGACGACCTCGAAACGACCCACGGAAGACACATCGTCGGTCAAGGAGATCTCCTTGACGTTGACCTCGTCGCGGATGATCGACGAGAAGTCCGCCAACGCAGCGGACTCCGGCAGGGCCACGGTCAGCCCCGGCAGGGGCAGGCGGTTGCGCAGCTTGTGCGACTTGCGCAACGACGACGCCGCCGAGCAGACCCCGCGCACGGCGTCCATCGAGGCCACCAGGTCCGCGTCCGCCGGCAGTTCGTCCGCCGACGGCCAGTCGGTCAGGTGCACCGACCGCTCACCGGTCAGACCCCGCCAGATGACCTCCGTGGTCATCGGCAGCAGCGGGGCGGCGATCCGGCACAGCGTCTCCAACACGGTGTAGAGCGTGTTGAAGGCCTCCGGGTGGCCGTCCTCGCCGGAGTCGCCGGCCCAGAACCGGTCACGCGAACGACGCACGTACCAGTTGGTCAGCGCATCGCAGAACTGACGGATCTCGTCGGTCGCCGCAGCGATGTCGGTGGCGTCCAGCGAACCGGTGACCGCCTCGACCGTGTCGTGCAGCTTGGCCAGGATGTAGCGGTCCAGGACGTTCGACGAGGAGGTGTCGTACTGCGCCGGGTTGTGCGCGTACAGCCGCAGGAACGAGTAGGCGTTCCACATCGGCAGCATCGCCTGACGAACACCCTCACGGATACCCTGCTCGGTGACGATCAGGTTGCCGCCGCGCAGGATCGGCGAGCTCATCAGGAACCAGCGCATCGCGTCCGAACCGTCACGGTCGAACACCTCGTTGACGTCCGGGTAGTTGCCCTTCGACTTGGACATCTTCAGTCCGTCGTCGCCGAGCACGATGCCGTGCGAGACGACCTTCGTGAACGCCGGACGGTCGAACAGCGCCGTCGAGAGCACGTGCAGCAGGTAGAACCAGCCACGGGTCTGGCCGATGTACTCCACGATGAAGTCCGCCGGCGAGTGGGAGTCGAACCACTCCTTGTTCTCGAACGGGTAGTGCACCTGCGCGAACGGCATCGACCCGGAGTCGAACCACACGTCCAGCACGTCCGGCACGCGGCGCATCGTGGAGCGGCCCGTCGGGTCGTCGGGGTTCGGGCGGGTCAGCTCGTCGATGTACGGGCGGTGCAGCGACTCGGGACGCACCCCGAAGTCCGCCTCCAGCTCGTCCAGGGAGCCGTAGACGTCGGTGCGCGGGTAGGCGTCGTCGTCGGACACCCACACCGGGATCGGTGAGCCCCAGTAGCGCGAGCGCGAGATGTTCCAGTCCCGCGCGCCCTCCAGCCACTTGCCGAACTGCCCGTCGCGGATGTGCTCCGGGATCCACTCGATCTGCTCGTGGTTGAGCTCCACCATCCGGTCACGGAAGGACGACACGGACACGAACCAGCTCGGCAGCGCCATGTAAATCAGCGGCTCACCGGAGCGCCAGGAGTGCGGGTAGGAGTGCTCGATGGTCTGGTGGCGCACCACCCGGCCGGCGGCCTTGAGGTCCTTGATGATGTCCTTGTTGGCGTCGAAGACCAGCTGGCCCTCGTAGTCCGGCACCAGCGAGGTGAACTTGCCGTCCATGTCCACCGGGACCACCGTGTCGATGCCCTCGGCGTTGCAGGTCAGCATGTCGTCCTCACCGAAGGCCGGCGCCTGGTGGACCACACCGGTACCGTCCTCGGTGGTGACGTAGTCCGCCGCCAGGATCCGGAAGGCACGCTTCTCCCCCAGCTCCGCACGGTCGGCGAAGTAGCCGAAGACCGGCTCGTAGGTCAGCCCCACCAGCTGCGCGCCGGTGAACTCCGCGACGACCTCGGAGTCCTCGCCGAGCTCCGCGGCGTAGGCACCCGCCAGGTCCTTCGCAAGCAGGACGCTGCGTCCGGCGATCGCGTCCGCGCCGTCCTGCGCGGCGGTGACCAGCACGTAGGACACCGACGGGTTGACCGCCAGCGCGAGGTTCGACGGCAGCGTCCACGGGGTCGTCGTCCAGGCCAGGGCGGACGCCTCGGCGAGCGCCGGGTTGGCGGCCAGCGTCTCCACCGCGGCGGTGCCCGGCTGCGCACCGGTGACCGGGAAGGTCACCGTGAGCGTGGGGTCCTGACGCATCTTGTAGGAGTCGTCCAGGCGGGTCTCCTGGTTCGACAGCGGGGTGTGCTCGGCCCACGAGTACGGCAGCACCCGGAAGCCCTGGTAGATCAGGCCCTTGTCGTAGAGGTCCTTGAACGCCCAGATCACCGACTCCATGTAGGTGATGTCCATGGTCTTGTAGCCGTTGTCGAAGTCCACCCACCGGGCCTGCCGGGTGACGTAGTCCTTCCACTCGTCGGCGTAGCGCAGCACCGACGTCGCGCAGTACTCGTTGAACTTCGCCAGGCCCATCTTCTGGATGTCGCCCTTGTCGGTGATGCCGAGCTGCTTCTCCGCCTCCAGCTCCGCCGGAAGGCCGTGGGTGTCCCAGCCGAACACCCGCGGCACGCGGTAGCCGCGCATCGTCTTGTAGCGCGGGACGATGTCCTTGACGTAGCCGGTCAGCAGGTGACCGTAGTGCGGCAGACCGTTGGCGAACGGGGGGCCGTCGTAGAAGATGTACTCGGGGGCGCCCTCACGGTTGTCGAGGGACGCCTGGAAGGTGTCGTCCCGACCCCAGTAGTCCAGGACGTTCTCCTCCATCGTGGGGAAGGAACTGGTGCCGTCCGACATGTCGGTGTGCGGGTACGCTCCGCCTGCGGGGGTGCTCATCGCGGACTCCTCGTAAGTTGGTGTGCTTCTCACGGTCCGCGGGGACGAGAGCCCGGCACAACGACCGGACCACGCGGTACCACCCCGCTTGGGCTCCCCGACGACACCGCCGGACCGGGGAATCCCACTTGTTCCTACGGCTGTGACGTGCCGCGACCACGTCCGGCTCTACTCGGCGCAACCGGGGTGGTTGAACGCCTTTCTTCCGGATCGCTCCCCGGTGATGGCCGGATCAGTGCGAATGAAAGGCCCCGCACGGCGGTGCGGGGCCGGTCATCAATGAAGTATACGTGTCACTGTCTGCGGCGGAGAATCAGGTCCACCACGAAGACGGCCAGGCCGACGACGGCGACCCCGATGCAGACCCACGCCCAGAACGTGGATCCCACGTACAGGGCCACCAGCAGAGCCAGGAACCCCAGGAGGGACATCAGCAGGGACAGTGCGAGCATCTCGGTTGCCGTCCGTCCTCGTCCGTCGTCGTCAGACCCGGGAAGGGCCTTACTTCTCGCCGAAGTCGATGTTGGAGTTCGGGGCCGCGGTGCTGCGGCTGTTGAGCTCCTCCAGCTGCGACTCGAGGAAGGTCTTCAGGCGGGTACGGTACTCCCGCTCGTAGGTACGAAGCTCCTCGATGCGGCTCTCCAGCGCGGACTGCTGCTTCTTCACCGTGGTCATGATCTCGGTGTGCTTGCGCTCCGCGTCCTTCTGCAGCGCGTCGGCCTTCTCCTGCGCCGCGCGGACCTGCGCCTCGGACTGTGCCGTGGCGTCCGAGATCAGGGTCTCGGACTTCTGCGTCGCGTCGGCGACGAGGGTGTCAGCCTTCTGCTGCGCCTCGGCCACCGACTTGCGGGCCTGCTGGTCGGCGTCGGCCAGCTGCTTCTCGGAACGCTTCTGCGCGTCGGAGAGCTGCGAGCTCGCCTTCGTGTTGGCGTCCTCGAGGGTGCGGTTGGCCTCGTTGCGGGCGTCGTCCAGCATGCCCTGCGACTCGGTCTTGGCGTCGCCGGTGAGACGGTCCGCCATCTCCTGGGCCATGCTCAGCACGCGGGCGGCCTGCATGTGGGTGTCCGCGTTGGCGGTACCGGCGGCCGTGGCGGTGTCCGCCGGGGCCTGGGCCTGGGCGGCGGCCGGAGCCTGGTTGGACTGTGCGGAACTGGCGGACTGGGCAGCCTGGGCCTGCGCCGACTCGGCGCGCTTGTCGGCGGCGGCGGCCTTGTCCTCGGCGGCGTTCGCGCGCTTCTCGGCGGCGGCCGTGGCGTCCTGCGCCTTGGCGAGCTCGGCCTCGAGCTCGGACACCCGGGCACGGGCCTCGTCCAGCTCGGCGCTCAGCGCCGAGTCGTCCGACGAACCGGTAGCGGCGGCGGCGACCGGTGCCGCGGCACCGGAGCCGGCCTGGCCGCGCAGGTCGTCGTTCTCGTCCTGCAGCTCGGCCAGCGTGTCTTCGACGAGATCGAGGAACTGGTCAACCTCGTCCTCGTTGTAGCCACGCTTGCCGATCGGCGGCTTGCTGAATGCCACGTTATGAACGTCAGCGGGAGTCAACGGCATCGGTAGTTCCCTTCACAGTCGATGTGTTCCGCCAAGCCTAGTGGGGCCGGACGGTGAGTCGGTCACGATCTTATCAGCGACCACGGTCATGAGGCTTCAGGTTCAACCTCATGTGTAGTCTTTCAGGTCAGTTATACAGCAGGCGTTTTCCCACCTGCAAGAACGCCCCACCCCGCGTCACACACTGTTGGCGATACCCAGCAGCACGGAGGTGAGGATCGAGATGCCGAAGAACAGCACCAGAACCGACACGTCCAGGGCGACCCCGCCCAGACGCAGCGGCGGGATGATGCGACGCAACGGCTTGACCAGGAAGTCGGTCAACACGAAGATCGGCTCGGCGATCAGCGCGAAACGCCGCGACGGCCTCCACTGCCGTGAGAAGGACCGGATCATCTCGATGATCACCCTCGCCAGGAGGATGAACCAGTACAGCCGGAGGAGCAGGGCGATGAAATAGAGAGTGGCAGCCACGGTGTTCTACTGGTCCTCCACCAGCTGGTCGAGCTGGCTCTGGTCTAGGGTCACGGAAGCGGGGATCAGCGCGAAGTTGCGGATACCGCCGAGCTTCTTCAGCGTACCGTCGAGCCCCTTCGCGAGACCAACGGAGAAGTCCAGGACGCGGCTCGCCTCCGACTTCTCCATCGCAGAGAGGTTGAGGACCACGATGTCCCCCGCCTTGAACTCCGTGGCCAGTTCCCCGGCCTGCTGGAAGGAGCTCAGTGCGAGACGCACGACCTGCGGCTCACGCGACTGCGCCGGCGACACCGGGGCCACAGGGGCCACCGGGGTCTCCGCGCGCCGCGGCGTGCGCGGGGCGCGGTAGTCGTAGTCGGAGCGCTCGGACCGCGCAGGACGCTCGGCGCGCTCGGCACGCTCCGTGCGGTCGGGACGCTCGTAGTCGCGGTCCCGGTCACGGTCGTCCTCGCGGTCCTGGTAGCGACCGGAGGAACGGTAGCCGCCGCGGTCCTCCTCGAACTCGTCGCGGTAGTAGGGGTCATCGAAGCTGTCAACGTCACCGAAGCCGAAGAAATCCTTGACCTTCCCGGTGATTCCGTCTGCCATGGTCTGTCTCGCTTTCTCTGGGATGTGTCGTGCGGGGATCGTCTACTGTCGAAATTACCGGGAAGTCCGGTCAGGCGTCGGGAATCCAGATCACGGAGGCTTGGCGGCCCGTGCGCCCCTCCCTCCGGTAGGAGAAGAAGTTCTCCTCGGAGACGGTGCTGCGCGGGTCGGCGTCGACCGAGCGGACACCCTCACCGAGCAGTTGACGGGTGATCCCCGCGCGGATGTCCAGACCCGGGGTTCCGCGTGATGTCGTCGTGCGTGACCCCGGCAGACGCCCCTCGACGTCGGCGGCCATCTCCTCGGGCACCTCGTAGTCCACACCGGCGGCCGCGGCACCGAGCAGGGCGTGGATGCGCGCCGGCACAGCGCCGAGCTCCACCATGCGCCGCAGCGTCGCGGGCACCACGCCGTTGCGCGCGCCCATGCGTCCGGCGTGCACGGCGGCGACCACCCCAGCCTCCTCGTCGGACAGCAGCACCGGCACGCAGTCCGCGGTCAGCACGACCAGGGCCACACCGGGCTCGGCGGTCACCAGGGCGTCGGTGAACTCCACCGGCGCGCCGTCCAGTTCGTCGAGCATCTCCGCGGTGACCACGGTGACGTTCGGCGAGTGGATCTGCTCCATGTACACCATGCGGGACTCGGGCACACCGATCAGCCCGGCGAGCCGGGCACGGTTCGCCGCGACGGACGCCTCGTCGTCGCCGACATGGCCGGCGAGGTTGAAGGAGTCGAAGTCTCCCGTGGACGCACCGCCGTGTCGGTCGGTGACGACCTTGCGGACGCTACGTTCCACCGGCTCAGAGGAAGGTCGGGACATCGAGATCGTCGTCTCCGTCATCGCGGCTGTCACGGTTGTCGCGACGGTCGCCGTTCGAGGTGAACAGGCCCGAGGAGTTCGCCGGCTCGGAGGAACCGGGCACACCCGAACGGGTACGGCGGGTGAAGCTCGTCGACTCCTCCTGCTGACGCTGGGCGGCGGGCGCCTCCTCACCGTTGAAGATCCCCGGCTGGGACTGCTCGGCGGCGGGCTGCTGGGCACGCTGTGCCGGCTGGGACTGCTGTGCCGACTGTGCCTGCTGGTTGTTGGAGGTCTCCGGCGCGCGGTGCTGACCGCGGCGCGGCTGGGCGACCACGTTCGGCGAGTCGTCGAAACCGGTGGCGATGACGGTCACGCGGACCTCGTCGCCGAGCTGGTCGTCGATGATCGTGCCGAAGATGATGTTGGCGTCCTCGTCGGCGAGGTCCTGGACGATCGTGGCCGCCTCGTTGACCTCGAACAGCCCCAGGTCGGAACCACCGGCGAAGGACAGCAGCACACCCTTGGCGCCCTGCATCGTGGTCTCCAGCAGCGGCGAGTTGATCGCCAGCTCGGTGGCCTTGCGGGCACGGTCGTCCCCACGGGAGCTGCCGATGCCCATCAGGGCGGAACCGGCGTCCGTCATCACGGAGCGCACGTCGGCGAAGTCGACGTTGATCACGCCGGGCGTGGTGATCAGGCGGGTGATGCCCTCGACACCGGAGTGCAGGACCTCGTCGGCCTTGCGGAAGGCGTCCATGAGCTGGAGGTCCGCGTCGCCCATCTTGAGCAGGCTGTCGTTCGGGATCACGATGAGCGTGTCGCAGACGTCGCGCAGGGCCTCGATGCCCTCGAGAGCCTGCTTGGAACGACGCTGCCCCTCGAAGGTGAACGGGCGGGTGACCACACCGACGGTCAGCGCGCCCTTCTTCTTGGCGATGTTGGCGACGACCGGGGCGGCGCCGGTACCGGTGCCGCCACCCTCACCACAGGTCACGAAGACCATGTCGGAGCCCTCGATGACCTCCTCGATCTGCTCCTTGTGGTCCTCGGCGGACTTGCGTCCGACCTCGGGGTTGGCGCCGGCGCCGAGCCCGCGGGTCTCGGCCTGGCCGATGTCGAGCTTGGTGTCCGCGTCGGTGAGCAGGAGTGCCTGCGCGTCGGTGTTGATCGCGACGAACTCCACACCCTGCAGGTTCGCGTCGATCATCCTGTTCACGGCGTTGACACCACCGCCACCGACACCGACGACGGTGATCTTGGCGAGGTGGTTGTCGTAGAGGGTCATGGTGTGCGCTCTCTTTCCCGATGTTTCGGCCAGTGTCTGCCCGTGTGCTGTCGCTGCTAACTCTGCGACCAATTGTGTGTGACACGGCGGTGATTTCCGCGCACATTTTTCGTGCGTGTCGTATCCCTCAATGTGGGGTTGAGGGTTCTCACTCCCGGACGGAGGGCATCGCCGGGTTGGAGACGTTCCACCGGTCGCCCTCGCGGGTGAGGACCACCCGGGTGGCCTCGGCCTTCTCCTCGGCACGGTCCGCCGACCCCCAATAGACCTCACGGCCCTCCGGGAAGCGCAGGGTGAGTTCCTCGGCGGAGGACGCCTCCAGTTCCTCGACCTGGTCGCGCAGCTCCGCCGGCAGGGCGGCGAGCGCCTCGCCGGCGGCGGTGAGCGCGTCGGAGTCGTCGGCGGACGCCCGTACCGGCACGGCCCCCTCCGGGCTCTCGCCGCGCAGGAAGACCCGGCCGCGCTCGTTGATCACCAGCGGACCGTCACCGTCACCTTCGACGACACCGACGGCCTCGAACTCGGTCACCTGCACCCGCACCGAGGACGGCCAGTCGCGCGACACGGTCACCTTCTCCACCCACGGCAGGGCCGACACCGAGCGCGCCGCCTCGTCCGTGTCGGCGAAGAGCAGGTTCTGCCCCTCCACCGACGCGGCCGCGGAGATCACGTCCTCCGGCGCCAGCCGCTGCGTGCCCTCGACCTCGATGGAGCGCACCTGCAACAACGGACTGAGGACGAGCACCACCGCCAGGACGACGACCAGGACGAGCCCGCCCAGGACGACGGCCAGACGGCGGCGACGCCGCGGGTCACGCCGGTTGCTGCGGTTGCGGCGGTTGCGACGGTTGTTGCCTGCCATCGGCGATCAGGCCTCGCCCAGGGCGCGGAGGATCTCGTCGGCGAGCATCGTGACGGTGCCCGCCCCCACGGTCAGCACCACGTCCCCGTCGGTCGCCAGGCCGGCGACCAGGGCCGGGGCGTCGGCGAAGTGCGGTTCGTAGTGCACCTCGGCGGACCCGTCGATCCGGTCGGTGATGATCCTGCTGTCGAGACCCTCCACCGGCTCCTCACGGGCGCCGAAGATGTCGAGGACCACCGCCACGTCCGCCAGGGACAACGCCTCGGCGAACTCGTCGGCGAAGGCCAGCGTCCGGGAGTACAGGTGCGGCTGGAAGACCGCCACGACACGACCGGCACCACCGGTCTGCTCCTGGCGTGCCACGACCTTCTCCCGTGCCGCGGTGACCACCGCGCGCACCTCGGTCGGGTGGTGGGCGTAGTCGTCGTACACCTCCACCCCGCCGACGGCGCCGTGGTACTCGAACCGGCGACGCACCCCGTCGAAGGAGGCGACACCGGCGGCCATCCCCTCGGCCGAGGCGCCGACGAGCACACCGGCGAGCAGGGAGGCCACGCCGTTGAACAGCATGTGCAGCCCCGGCGTACGCACGGTCACGGAGACTTCAGCGACATCAGCGGAATCACCACCGAGCCGGACCTGCGCCTGCGTGCCGCCGTCGGGCATCGTCGAGGTCGACAGGATCTCCGCGCCGACGGGGACCGAGGGGTGCGCGGCCACGGCGTCGGACGTGCCGTAACCCAGCACGCGCACCCCCTCGGCCACCTCGACGCGTCCGGCGACGACCTGCTCGCCGAGGTGGGCGCTGCCCTCGTCGTCGAGGCAGACGACCAGGGCACCGCCGGCGACG
This sequence comes from Corynebacterium sp. AOP36-E1-14, assembly GCF_052377495.1. Classification (NCBI taxonomy): domain Bacteria; kingdom Bacillati; phylum Actinomycetota; class Actinomycetes; order Mycobacteriales; family Corynebacteriaceae; genus Corynebacterium; species Corynebacterium sp. AOP36-E1-14. The sequence goes on along the minus strand of NZ_JBQSWV010000006.1, from coordinate 76,977 downwards.
ACGCGTCCGGCGAACTTGCCGAACACGTCCCGGTAGGCCTCTTCGGTCCCGAAGAAGTCGAGGTGGTCGGGCTCCACGTTGGTCACCACGGCGACCTCGGGCGAGTAGGACAGGAAGGAGCCGTCGGACTCGTCGGCCTCGGCGACGAAGACGTCCCCGGTCCCGTGGTGGGCGTTGGTGCCCGCCCGGTTGAGCTGACCGCCGATGGCGAACGACGGGTCCATGCCCGCGTGCTGCAGGGCCACGACGGCCATCGAGGTGGTCGAGGTCTTGCCGTGCGTGCCGGCCATGAGCACCGCCCGGCGGTCCTCCATGAGCAGGGCCAGCACGTCGGAACGACGCAGCAGCGGCACGCCGGCCTCGCGGGCGGCGACGAGTTCCGGGTTGTCCTGCGGGATCGCCGCGAAGGACGTGACGACCGCGTCCGGCAGGACGCCGTCGCCGGCCAGCGTGAGGTTCTCCGCCCGGTGGCCCACGGCCACCTCGGCGCCGGCGGCACGCAGGGCCAGGACGACCCGGGACTCCTTCATGTCCGACCCGCTGACCTGCACGCCACGGTCCAGCAGGATCCTGGCGATGCCGGACATGCCGGCACCACCGATGCCGACCATGTGCACGCGGTGGAGGTCACCGAGGTTGTACTTGTCGCTCACTTCTTCTCCCCTGCCTCACTGATCACGATCTGGGCGATGCGGTCCGCCGCGTCGCGGTGCCCGGCGGCCGCGGCGGCATCGCCGGCGGCCTGCAACCGGGTGCGGTCACGCAGCAGCGGGACGACCTCGCGCGCCACGCGTCCGGCGTCCAGCTCGGCGTCCGGCACGATCACCCCGCCACCGGCGGCGACGACGGGGCGGGCGTTGAGCTCCTGCTCACCGTTGCCGTGCGGCAGCGGCACGTACACCGCGGGCAGACCGCAGGCGGAGATCTCCGCCACGGTCATCGCGCCCGAGCGGCACAGCACCATGTCCGCCGCCGCGAGGGCGAGGTCCATGCGGTCGATGTAGGGCACGGCGACGTACGACGCGCCACCGTGCGCAGCCACGTCCGGCGCGTCGTTCTTCCGGCCGTAGGCGTGCAGGACGTCGATCCCGGCGTCGGCGAAGGTGCCGGACGCCGCGGCGACGGCGGAGTTGATCGACGCCGCCCCCTGGCTGCCTCCGGTGACGAGCAGGACGGGACGCTCGGGGTCCAGCCCGAAGAACTCGCGGGCCTGCGCGCGCAACGCCGCGCGGTCCAGCGACAGCAGGGACTCACGCACCGGGATGCCGACGACCTCGGCCTCCCCCGACTTGCCGCCGAGACCGGAGTCCCCGGAGGCCGCCAACGCACGGGCGCCGAGACGCACGCCGAGCTTGTTGGACATGCCGGCACGCGCATTGGCCTCGTGCACCACCACGGGCAGACGCAGCGACTTCGCCGCCAGGTACGCCGGGGCGGACACGTAGCCGCCGAAACCGACGACGACGTCCGCACCCACCTCGCGCAGCGTGCGACGGGTCTGCCGCAACGCCCCGACGAGCCGGAACGGCAGGGTGAACAGGTCCTTGTTCACCTTCCTCGGCACCGGCACCGCCGGTATGAGCTCCAGGTCGAAACCGCGGTCCGGGACCAGGGTCGTCTCCAGCCCGCGGGTGGTGCCCAGGGCGGTGACCCGGGCGTCCGGACGGGCGCGCCGGACGGCGTCGCCCACGGCGAGTGCGGGTTCGATGTGCCCGGCCGTCCCGCCGCCCGCGAGGACGACGGACAACGGACGGGAAGAGGGGGACACGGCTCAACGCCTCCTGCGGTTGTACTGCTGACTTGTGTGGTTGGTGCTTCTGGAACTTCGGGTGCTCCGGGAACTCCGGGGCTCCGGGAGGGGTTCCCGCTCGCCACGGTAGCGCGGCTCGCCGGCTGCTCCGGACGGTTCACCGGGCGGCGGTCGACGCCGACGCGTCACCGGTTCACCGTACCGCTTCGGCTGCTCCCGGACACGCTCCCGACGCTCCTGGCCCGGACGGTACGGTTCGGGCTCCGGGAGGAACAGGATCCGGTCGATCAGCGGCCTGCCCTCGTGCTGCATCGACGACACCGTCGCCGGTTCGTGCCGGGCGATGTTGGCCAGCAGGCCCAGTGAGGCCAGGGTCACCACCGCCGAGGAACCGCCGGCGGAGATCAACGGCAGCTGCACACCGGTCATCGGGAACAGACCGACCACGTACCCCATGTTGTAGAACGCCTGGACGGTGATACCCATCGTCAGCGCCGCGGCCAGCAGCCGCAGGAAGGGGTCGGTCTGGGCCGTGGCGGTACGGATGCCGAACCAGGCCAGCACACCGAAGAGGATGACGACCAGGCCTGCGCCGAGCAGGCCGAGCTCCTCACCGAGGATGGCGAAGACGAAGTCGTTCGCCGCCTCGGGAAGGTAGAGCCACTTGGCCCGCGACTGGCCCAGCCCCTGGCCGAGCAACCCTCCGTCGGAGAGCGACAGGATGCCCTGCCTGGACTGGAACGTCGCGCCACGGGAGGTGGCGTCGTTGAAGCTCAGGGTGAAGGTCTCGGTCCAGGAACTGAACCGGGCGCTGCGGAAGGCGTGCTGGAGGCTGAAGATCACGCCGAGCACCGCCGCCACCGCCAGCACGGACAGCAGTGCCACGGTGCTCACGCCGGCGAAGAACAGCATCGCGGCGACCACGGCTGCCAACGAGAGCATCATGCCCAGGTCGTCCTGCAGCAGCACCAGGCCCAGGATCACCGCCGCCACCACGAAGAAGGGGTTCAGCACGAAGCGGGCGGAGTTGCTCACCCGCGAGCGGGCGGCGACCACGGCCGCGCCCCAGACCGCCAGGGAGAACTTCGCCACCTCGGAGGGCTGGATGCCCACACCGGCGAAACGGATCCACGAGTTCGAGCCGACCTCGGTACCGCCGACACCGATGCCGGGGATCAGCACCAGGATCAGCAGCACCACGGAGATCCCGAGGAAGACCACCGACAGGTTGCGCACCGTGGACGGGGTGATCCGCAGGAAGAACCACATGCCGACCAGACCCGCGGCGACGACCACGGCCTGCTTCATGAACTCGCCGAAGACGCCGGTGTCGCTGTCGATGGAGGTGACCATCGAGGAGGAGAGCACCATCGTGAGCCCGATGAGCACGAGGATGGCGGTCACGCTCATGATGACCTTGTAGTTGAACTGCGGGGTCGCCAGGACGCGGCGACCGCGCTCCCGGATGCCCTGCCACGGCGACTCCGTGCGGGTGGGCTGGTCCTTCACGCTCATGGCTCGCCGTCCTTCCGTGCCGCCGCGGCGAAGAGGTCACCGCGGTGGGACATCCCGTCGTACATGTCCAGCGACGCCGCCGCCGGCGCCAGGACGACGGACACCGCAGAGTGGCAGGACGCCGCGAGGTCGCGTGCGGCGTCGACCGCCTCGCTCATCGCCGCGACCGGGTCGGTCTCGTCGACCACCCGCACCGGCACGTCCGGGGCGGCGAGCGCCAGGGCGTCGGCGAGGACCGCGCGGTCCACGCCGAGCAGCACCACGCCGCGCAGGCCCGGGGCCACCTCGGCGACCATCTCGTCGACGGCGGCACCCTTGAGCTGACCACCGGCGACCCAGACGACGTCCGTCAGCCCGCGCAGTGCGGCGGTGGCGGCGTGCGGGTTCGTGGCCTTGGAGTTGTCGATCCAGCGCGCGCCCTCGGTCTCGGCGACGACCTGGCCACGGTGGGCCTGCACCCGGAAGTCCGCCAGCGCCGCGGCCACCGCGGAGGTGGACACCCCGATGCTGCGGGACAGGGCCGCGGCCGCGGCGGCGTCGGCCACCCCGGCGGGCCCGGGAGGCGAGATGCCCTCGGTGTCCGCCAGGTCGGTGAGCGTACCCGTGGAGGTGTCGAGTTCGACGAGCCGGCCGTCGCGCACGCCGGTGACCGTCGAGGCGGGGTCGGCGACTTCGGCGGGGTCCCCGGTGGTGAACGCGCGGCGCTCCCCCGTGACACCGGAGCCGCCCGAAGCACCGGCGACCACGCGGGCGTCGTCGGCGGCGACCACGGCGACGTCACCGGTCAAGGCACGCATCTTGTCCGCGGCGTAGTTGTCGAAGGAGCCGTGCCAGTCGAGGTGGTCCTCAGCGAGGTTGAGCACGCACCCGGCGTCCGGTGCGAAGTCCGGCGCCCAGTGGAGCTGGAAGCTGGAGACCTCCGCGGCCAGCACGTCCACCCGCGGTTCGGCGAGCAGCGCCTCACCGGGGGGCGTGCCGATGTTGCCGACGGCGAGCGAGCTGCGTCCGTCGGCGCGCAGGATCGCGTCCAGCATGGCCGTGGTCGTGGTCTTTCCGTTCGTCCCGGTGACCGCCAGCCAGGTCCTCGGCGCGCCGAACAGTCCGGCACGGTCGGCCAGCCAGGCCGCCTCGACGTCGCCGATGACGGGCACGCCGGCCTCTCCCGCCGCCACGGCGACGGGTCCGTCCGGACGCCACCCCGGCGAGGTGATGACGAGGGCGAACGCCCCGTCGGAAAGCAGTTGGACAGCGTCGACGACGGTGACGGCGCGGGCACCGGTCTCCTCGGCGAGTCGGCCGCCGGCGGCGACGTTGTCGTCGGCGATCGTGACCGCACGGTCGGGCGCACCGAGGCGCCCGAGGCACCCGAGCATGCGGGCGACACCGGCACCGGCCACGCCGGCACCGGCCACGAGGACGTCCCCGTTACGTATCGCCTCGACGGTCTGGTTCACCATGTGTGATCGCTCTCCTGTCCTGAATGCATCTTACAGTGGCGAGTTGCTCAACCACTCCGAGTAGAACACCGCCACACCGACGACGGCGAACAACGCCGACAGCAGCCAGAAGCGCACGGTGACCGTGGTCTCCGCCCACCCCCCGGCCTCGAAGTGGTGGTGGAAGGGTGCCATGCGGAACACACGGCGACCCGTGGACTTGAAGGACACCACCTGGATGACCACGCTGGCGGCCTCCATCACGAACAGCAGGCCGACGATGATCATCAGGAGTTCGGTACGCGAGGCGATCGACAGCCCGGCGACCAGGCCACCGAGGGCCAGCGAACCGGTGTCACCCATGAAGATCTTCGCCGGTGCGGCGTTCCACCACAGGAAGCCCACGCAGCCACCGAGGCCGGCGGCCGCGAGCATCGACAGGTCCAGCGGGTCACGCACCGCGTAGCAGCCGGCCTCGGCGGCGCCGGAGCAGGAGTTGCGGAACTGCCAGAAGGTGATGACCACGTAGGCCGACAGCACCATCGCGGTCACGCCCGAGGCCAGTCCGTCCAGCCCGTCGGTGAGGTTCACCGCGTTCGACCACGCCGAGATGACGAGGTAGATGAAGATCAGGAACAGGATCGTGCCCACGACAGCACCGCCCACGGCGAGGTCGAGGGTGTTGATGTCGCGGGTGAACGACAGCTTCGTCGACGCCGGCTTGAGACCGTCGGCGTTGGGGAACTGCAGTACCAGGAAACCGAAGATCAGGGCGGTGACCAGCTGGCCGGCGAGCTTGGCCTTGGCGTTCAGCCCGAGGTTCCGGCCCTTGATGACCTTGATGTAGTCGTCGGCGAAGCCGAGCCCGCCGAGTGCCAGGGTCAGTCCCAGCACCAGCCAGCCGGAGACACCGGGGCCGGTGCCGTTGGTCAGCAGACCCACGAGCACGGCGGCGAGGTAGCCGACGGTGATGCCGGCGAGGATGGCGATACCGCCCATGGTGGGCGTACCGCGCTTACGCAGGTGGGACTTCAGCCCCTCCTCGCGGATCTCCTGGCCGATGCCCTCGGCGGAGAACCGCCGGATCAGGACCGGGGTCAGGAAGATCGAGACGAAGAACGCCGCGAGTGCGGCGACGATGATCTGTGTCATGGCTGCGGTTACCTGCTCTCTTCTTCACCGACGAAAAGGCCTTCGGCGACACTCCACAGGCCGTCGGCGTAGGACGCCTTGACCAGGACCACGTCGTTGGCACCGACGTTGAGGTCCAGGAAGTTCACCGCGGCGTCGGCGTTCTCGACCTGGCGCACGGAGACCCCGTGGGCCTCCGCGGACTCGGCCAACGCGTTCTGGTTGACACCGTTGCCGACGACGACGGCATTGCCGATGCGGCGCTGTGCCAGCACCTCTCCGAGCAGGGCGTGCTCCTCGCGGGCCCCGTCGCCGAGTTCACCCATCTGTCCGAGGACGGCCCAGCTCTGCGCGTCGGGACGTCCCGTGGCGGTGTAGGCCAGGGCGTCGACGCCGGCGCGCATGGAGTCCGGGTTGGCGTTGTAGGTGTCGTTGATCACCGTGACGCCGTCGGCGCGGGTGCGCACGTCCATCCGGTTCTCGCTGGCGGCGACGTGGCTGTTCAGCGCGCCGGCGACGGTGGCGGCGTCCAGGCCGCTCTCCATCCCGACCGCGGCGGCGGCCAGCGCGTTGGACACCTGGTGGGCGCCGAAGACGCCCAGGGTGACCTGCACGGGCTCGCCGTGCGGGTGGTGCATCGTGAACGAAGCACGTGCCACCTCGTCGAGGGTGATGTCGGAGGCGCTGTAGTCCGCCTCGTTGCCGTGCATGGAGAACCGGACGATGCGGGCGTCGGTGCGCGAGCGCATCGCCGAGACGAAGTCGTCGTCGGCGTTGAGCACGGCCAGGCCGCCGTCCGCCGCCGAGGGCAGCGACTCGACGAGCTCACCCTTGGCGCGGGCGATCGCCTCACGCGAGCCGAACTCGCCGAGGTGGGCGGTGCCGACGTTGAGCACGACACCGACCCGCGGCGGGGCGATACGCGCCAGGTGGGCGATGTGCCCCTGGCCGCGTGCGGACATCTCGGCCACGAGGAAACGGGTGTCTCGTCCCGCCTTGAGGGCGGTGTAGGGGTGCCCGATCTCGTTGTTGAAGCTCCCCGGGGGCGCCACGGTCTCACCGCCACGGGTGAGCACGGCGCCGAGCAGGTCCTTCGTGGAGGTCTTGCCGGCCGAACCGGTCACGCCGACCACGGTGAGGCCTTCCTCGGCGACGAGGGTGTCGGTGTTGTAGCGGGCCAGACGCCCGACGGCGGTGAGCACGCGCTCCCCGACCCCGTCCGGGTCGCTGTCCAGGTAGGCGGCGTTGCGCTGGGCGGAGTCCGCCCCCTCACCGGCGCTCTCGTCGGTGCAGAGCAACGACGGGGCGCCGACGGGGCGTCCGACCATGACCAGTGCCGCACCGTCGCGCAGGGCACCGGGGACGAAGTCGTGGCCGTCGACGCGCTGGCCCGGCAGCGCCATGAAGACGCTGCCCGGGGTGATCCGACGGGAGTCGAACTCGACAGGCCCCGTCACGACGGTCTCCGCGGTGGCGCCGTCGACGAGCTGCCCTCCGGTGACCTCGGCGATGGTGCCGCTTGTCATCTCTATCATCGTGTCGGTTCCTGTCCGTCCTGTCTATCCCTGAGTGCTTGTGCAACTACTGCCACGTCATCGAACTCGAGGACGGTGTCCCCGACGATCTGCCCGGTCTCGTGGCCCTTCCCGGCAACAATGACGATATCGCCCCGACGGGCCCAGGCGACCGAGGCCCTGATCGCGTCGGCCCTGTCACCGATCTCACGGAGGTCCACACCCGTGTTTCCGCCACGGGCCGCGAGCTCCCCGCGGGCCCCGGCGAGGACCTCGGAACGGATCGTCGCCGGGTCCTCGTCGCGTGGATTGTCGTCCGTGACGACGACCAGGTCGGCGACCTTCGCCGCCTCGGAGCCCATCAGCGGACGCTTCTCGTGGTCACGGTTGCCACCGGCGCCGAGCACCACGCCGACCCGCCCACCGTGGCCGGCCCGCTCGATCTGGTCGGCGAGGGTGGACAGGGCCGCGGCGACGGCACCCGGCTTGTGGGCGTAGTCCACCAGGACGAGGAAGTCATCGGGGTAACGCGAACCGTCTGCCTCCACCGTCACCGACTGCATGCGGCCCGGGACGCGGACGTCGCCGAGCTTCGCGGCGACGGTCTCCTCCGTCTCCCCTGTGCCGCCGGCGGCCGCCACGCAGGCCAGCGCCACCGTCGCATTGGCGACGTTGAAGGTGCCGGGCAGGGAGACGGGGAAGGTCACGTCCTGACCAGCGTGAACGGCGGTGACGTGCTGCAGACCGTCGGTACCGACCTCCACCGAGGACACCGACCAGGTCGCGGCGTCCTGCCCGTGGGCGCCGGTGGTCGACACCGTGACCGGCGAGGTGCCGCTCGCCGAGAGCGTGCCGGCGAGGCTGCGGCCCCACTCGTCGTCCACGCAGACCACCGCCGCCGGCAGCCCGGCGCCGGGATCCTGCGGGGTGGTGAACAGCAGGGACTTCGCCTCGAAGTAGTCCTGCATCGTGGGGTGGAAGTCCAGGTGGTCGCGGCTGAGGTTGGTGAAGGCGGCGACGTCGAAGTCGACACCGCGCACCCGTCCCATCACCAGCGCGTGCGAGGACACCTCCATGACGACGTGCGTCACGCCCTCGTCGCGCATCCGGGCGAACAACGCCTGCAGCGTCGGTGCCTCCGGGGTGGTCAGCGAGGTGGGCACCGCGGTGCCGTTGATCCGGGTACCGGTGGTGCCGATGAGGCCCACGCTGTGGTCGTCGAGCAGCATGCGCTCGACCATGTACGAGGTCGTGGTCTTGCCGCTGGTTCCGGTCACCCCGATCACGGTCATCGACCGGGAGGGGTGGCCGTTGATCTCCGCCGACACCGGGCCGAGCCACGCACGGCAGTCGTCGACCACCAGCACGTCGGTGGTCACGCCGTCGGCGCGCAGCACCTCCAGGCCGGCCTCGTCGGTGAGCACGCTCGCGCCTGCGGACTGGTCCGCGTAGGACGCACCGTGCGCCCGGGTGCCGGGCACGGCCATGAACATGCCGCCGGACGGCACCGAGCGCGCGTCGATCGCCGCGCCCGCGACGACGGTACCGGCGGCAGCACTGGAGTCACCAGGGTCACCGCTCTCGCCGAGCGCCACCAGGCGCCCTCCTGTCAGTTCCGCGAGTGCGGACAGGGTGGGTGGTTTCACGCTCACTGCGCCTCCAACGTCAGTCGAGGTGCGGCCTCCGGGGAGAGCGGCACATTGTAATGGTCGAGCAACCAGGACGTGATGTCCCGGAACAACGGGGCGGCGGACTGTCCGCCACTGCCGTCGGTGCCCCGCTCAGGGTCGTCGAGCATGATCGCCACGACGAAGCGGGGGTCGTCCGCCGGCGCGATGCCGGCGTAGGTGATCCAGTAGTCCGAGTTCGAGTAGGCCCTCGTCTCCGGGTCGATCTGCTGGGCGGTACCGGTCTTTCCGCTGGTCTGGTAGCCCTCGATGCCCGCGGTGGGAGCGGTGCCCTGCTGGACGCCGCTGGGGTCGGACTGGTTGACCGCGCGGAACATGTCCACCACGCTGCGTGCCGTCTCCGGGGAGACAACCTCCACCGACTCCGGCTCGTCCTGCGGGATCTCGTTGCCGGAGGCGTCCGTGGCGGACTTGATGATGCTGGGAGTCACCCGCACACCGTCGTTCGCCATGGTCTGGTAGATGCTGGCCATCTGGAGCAGGCTCATCGACATGCCCTGGCCGATCGGCAGGTTGGCGAACGTGCCGCCCGACCACTGGGAGAGGTCGGGGACGTACCCGCTGGTCTCACTCGGCAGGCCCAGGTCGGTGGCCTGGCCGATGCCGAACTTCTGCACGTAGTCCCAGAAACTCTCCTCGCCCACCCGGTCGGCCAGCATCAGCGTGCCGACGTTGGAGGACTTACCGAAGATACCCGTGGTCGTGTACGGCACCACGCCGTGGTCCCAGGCGTCCTTCACCGTGACACCGGACATGTCGATACTGCCCGGTACCTGCAGGACCTCGTCCGGGGTGGTCTTGCCGTCCTCGATCGCCGCCGCGGCGGTGATCACCTTGGCCACCGAACCGGGCTCGTAGGCGTCCTGCACCACACGGTTACCGAAGACCTTGCCGTCCTCCAGCTGCTCGTCGATGTTGCCCTGCGGGTTGATGGTGTCGGACGTGGCCATCGAGACGACCTCGCCACTGGCCGAGTCGAGCACCACCGCCGAGGCGGAGTCCGCCCCGGACTTGTCCTTGGCCTGCTGCACGAGCTGCTGGATGTAGGTCTGCGCCTCCAGGTCGAGGGTGAGCTCGTAGGCGTCCCCGTCGACGGCCGGGTGACGGTCACGGGTGGACCCCGGGATCGCCAGACCGTTGGCGCCGACGTCCACGGTGCGCGAGCCGTTCGTGCCCTGCAGGCGGGAGTCCTGGGCGAGCTCCAGGCCGAACTGGCCCTCGTTGTCGCGGCTAATCTTGCCGACGACGTTCTGGCCCACCGCACCGTTCGGGTACTGACGGATGTCCTGGCGCTCCACGGTGATCTCCGGGTACTCCGCGCTGACCTTCTCCGCGACGTCCGGGTCGACGTCGCGCACCAGCACCTCGTAGGTGGAGTCGGAGTTGAGCTTGTCGAGGATCTCGTCGGACTTCACCTCCGAGGCGGTGGAGGCCTCGTCAGACTCCGACTCCCCGGACTGGGCGTCCGACTCCTCCAGCAGACCGGGCAGACCGTCGGCGATCTCCTTGATGCGTTCCTCGGGCTCCGACACCCCCTCCGGGTCGAGGTCGTGGCGGTCCTGCATGAAGGACTCCAGCAGGTGCGGGTTCACCGACAGTGAGCGTGCCTCCATGGTGTAGGCCAGCCGCTGTCCGTTGCGGTCCACGATGTCTCCACGGTGGGCGGGTTCGGTGATCACCGCGGTGCGCTGCTCACTGGCCATCGCCGAGAGTTCCGGCCCCTTGATCAACTGGACCCACACGAGCCGCAGCAGCAGGGCGAGCACCAGGATGACGACGATGATGAGCACCACGGCGCCGCGGCGTCCGAAGCTGCCGACACCGATGTCGAGGGTCCGCCAGGAGTTGCCGGGCACACCCCCCTGGGCCGGACGGGACTGGCGTTGCGGGGGTCGCTGACCTCGGTTGTCGCGCCCGGCGTGCCTACTCCGGTCCCTGTCCTGGGCCAATGTGACCTCTCCCTTCCGCGAAGCTCAACACAAGATCGTCTCGACCGGGCCCCTGACGACCCGCAGCGAATGCATGCCGTCCATTGTCGTGCCACGGACACCACACCCGGGGCATTGGACTCCGGGCGTGTCTTTGAAGTGTCTCAGTAGGGAAGCTCTCCGGTCGAGGCCGCACCGTTGTTCTGATCGGCGGGAGCCCCGTCGTCATTACCGTTGTTGCCGGTGTTGCCGTCGTTCCTGTCCTCCAGCGCCTGCGGGGCGAGCCCCGGGACCTGGTCGGTGGCGTCGGGGTCACTGGTGGGACGCTGGGCGGTGACCTCACCGTTGATGTCGGTGATCGGCAGCGTGGAGCCGGAGTCCGCCGCGCGCAGCTCGTTGACCTCGTCACCGTCGACGTTCAGCACGCCGGCCTGCGCCGGGGCGACCATACCCAGGCGGGATGCCTCGGCGGCGATGCGCTGGGTCGAGGAGGCGTCCTCGACGTCGCGGTGGAGCGACTCGAGCTCATTGGACAGCGACGTGCTCTGCTCCTGGGCCTCGGACAGCTGGAAGGACTGCTCGGTGGTCTTGCCGGACAGGTACATGGCGAACGCCACACCGGCGACGAAGATCAACAGCAGGACGACCCACGTCCGGACGACGGAACGTTCCTTCGCCGTGGGCACCGACACGCGCCGACCGCGGACGGAGACCTGCTGGCGCGAGCCGCGGCGGCGCACCGGACTGCTGTGCGTCTGCCGGCGGTCGAGGCTGCTCGGGCCCGAACCCGACCGACCGGTGCGGACGGCGCCGTGGGCGCCCGAAGTGCCGTGGTCGTCGCGTCCGGTCGAACCGGAGTGCTCGCGGGTGCGCTGACGGGCTGCGGTGGCGGTGCTCATCTGGTTCCTCGCTGTGCGTCTCGGTGGGTGTTCTGGGAGTTCTGGATGCGGGTGACGGCCCTGACACGGACCGGCGCGGCCCTCGGGTTCTGCTCGATCTCGACCTCGGAGGCCTTCTCTGAACCACGTGTGACCAGTTCGAAGTCGGGGGCGAACTCCGGGAGCGCCACCGGCAGGCCCGGCGGCGTGTGATCCACCGTCAGGTCGGCGAGCGCCTTCTTGACGATGCGGTCCTCCAGGGACTGGTAGCTCATGAAGACCGCCACGCCCCCGACGTGCAGTCGCGCCGTCGCCTCGGGGATGACCGCCGCGAGGGAGTCGAGCTCGGCGTTGACCTCGATCCGCAACGCCTGGAAGGTGCGCTTCGCCGGGTGCCCACCGGTACGTCGCGACGCCGCCGGGATCGTTCGGTAGAGAAGCTCGACCAGGCGGGCCGAGGTGGTGAACGGCTCGACCTCACGCTCGCGCAGCACCGCCGAGGCGATCTTGCCGGCGAAGCGCTCGTCCCCGTAGGTCTTGAGGATCCGGGCCAGGTCGCCGTGGGCGTAGGTGTTGAGGATGTCCGCGGCGGTGACGGGCAGGTCCGGGTCCATGCGCATGTCCAGCGGCGCGTCCTGCGAGTAGGCGAACCCGCGGCCGGCCTGGTCGAGCTGCATCGACGACACACCCAGGTCGAAGAGGTAGCCCGAGACCCCGACCTCACGGGCGGTGGCGGGGATCCTCCCCTGCTCCACCAGGGTGTCGATCGCGTCACCGAGCCCGTCGAACCGGGTGCGGTAGGCGACGAACCGCTCGCCGAACCGGGCGAGGCGCTGCTCCGCCTGGGCGATGGCGGCCGGGTCGCGGTCGAGTCCGACGACGACGGCCTGCGGGAATCGTTCGAGGAAGACTTCGGTGTGGCCACCCGCGCCCAGGGTTCCGTCGACGATGACGGGGGTCTCGGGCGCCTGCCCGGAGTCCGTGCCCGTGCCGACGCCCTTGCCGACCAGGTCGACCATGCGGTCGCGCATGACCGGGACGTGCCCGTGCTCGCCAGAGACGCGTGGCTGCTTCTCGTCGTCGGCGACGGTCATCGGGGTGGTCCTTTCTTCAGGGGCGCTCGTCCGGTCCTGTTGTCTTCACGTGGTCATCGCAACGCCGCCGGGACTGTACACGGGGCCTCACCTGCACGGGCCAGGTTTGATGTCGGGGAAGTACATCAAAGTCAAGGTCGTCCGCGCAGATGAGGGCCGGCACACAGTCCCACCGGCGTCGCGGGGCATACGGCGGAGGGCGGGCGGTAGCTCAGATGATCCCGGCGAGGGAGTCGTCGTCACCGTCGGCGAAGTCCGACTCGTGTTCCGCCAGGTAGGCGTCCCACGCTTCGGCATCCCAGATCTCGATGAAGTCGACGGAGCCGATGACCACGCAGTCCTTGTTGAGTCCCGCGTAGTCCCGGTGCCCCGCAGAGAGGGTGATCCTGCCCTGCTTGTCGAGCTCCTGCTCGTCGGCGCTGGCCGCCAGGTTCCTGACGTAGGCCCTCGCCTGCGGATTCGACCGGGAGGCTGCGGCGGCTTTCGACGCGCGCACCTGAAACTCCGCCTTCGTGTGCACGGCCAGGCTGTGATCCTGACCGTTGACGACGACGAGGCCGTCCGACAGCTGCTCACGAAACTTGGCGGGAAGGGTCAGCCGACCCTTGTCGTCAAGCTTCGGGGTGAAGGTGCCGAAGAACATGTCGGCTCCCTCCCCCGGCCATCCCGGGCATCTGAAATGTTGTTGCCGTATGCGATCTCTGTGAAGTTGTCCCGGGGACCATTGTGCCCCAGTGCGCCCCACAGTACCCCACTTCCAACCACACTGACTAGCCCATCAGTCACACAAGACCACAGAAGTTGCATCTCATGCCGGAGACCTGAAGATAGCCTCGACACTGCAGGCGCGTGAACTGCAGATATAAGAACAGGTGCATGGTGGGGGAAGGTGGGGGAAGTTTTCGTAGAACTCACTGGGAGCGCCCGCAGGCCCGTGTCGCCGGAGCGCAGACAGGGCAGAACGAGGGACTTTAGGCACGCCAGAGCCCTGCCGAGGCGCATCGGGGTCGACACCCACCGGGCCGGGTGGAGCAAAGTGGGGAAAGCGTGGTGACACACGACAACAGCGGGCGGGTCCGATCAATGATCGGACCCGCCCGCTGGCGGTGTGTGCGGCAGGTTGCTGGTCTCCCCTGACCGGCGGCCTACTGCGGCTGCCTACTCGAAGCGCTTACGGAAGCTGTCCTCCATACGGTCGGCGACCCCGCCGCCGGAGGACCCGGAGCCCTGCTTGCCGGAGGAGGGGTTGGCCTTCACCTTGCCGTTACCCGACCCGGACGGCCCGCGGAAGGCCAGCAGCCCGCCGCCGAACATCACGAGGAACCCGACAACACTGAGGCCCACGAACCACAGGCTGTTCTGCGAGAGAGCGATACCGGCGATCAGCAGACAGACGCCGAGGAGGAAAACCCCCACAGAGCGGATCCCGATATTGAAGCCACCGCCGACGGAGGTGTCCCCGGCTGCCTGCCGGGCGAGGTTGGGGTCGTCGGCAATCAGCGCCTGCTCGATCTCCTGCAGCATGCGCCGTTCCTGTTCCGAAAGTGCCACGATCGTCCTCCCCTGAGGTGTCGGGTGTAGATGTTGACGGTTGTTCTGTCTCTACCGTGTTAACGCACAAGGAGTGAGAAAAGTTCCGCCTCGATGTCCACCAGCCTACCCCAGGGTGAACACAGACCTGTCACGCTACCTCGGGGAGGTATCCGACCATGCCCCGGACGGCGTCGAGGAACTCGCAGGCATCGTGGTAGACCTCGGCCACGGTGTGCTCCCCGAGGTCCGGGACCAGGCCCATCTCCACCTGCGCGACCAGCCGGGCGTGCGGGGCGAAACGGTCGCACCACCGCTCCATCTCCTCGTCACCCGCCAAGGCACGGACCTTCTCCCAGGCACTGCCCGGGGGCAGCCGGCGGCGCTTCTTCCGGGCGAACTGGATGACCGCCCCCGCCGCACGGAGTGCAGCCCGGTAGGCCCACGTGAGCCGCTCCTCCCGGACCAGGTCGGTCCTGCTGAGCTCCAGCAGACGTTCCGCCTCGATGACGAACGTCTCGGGCAGGACCGCCCCACCCCGGCGCGACCGCGCCATCCTCGCGACATTGTCGCCTGCTCCCTGAACCATGACCGCCTCCTTACGTCCCGTTCCACGTTGCGATGATGCACCTGAAACTACGGGGCACCCCGGACACGAAACTGGCGACCGGAACTATACTCGAACAGATGTTCTAGTTTCGGGGAATCCGCCGTCCCTCCTCCCCTGGTTTGCCACAATGGTGGGGTGAACGACGACCTCCGTATCAGTGTGTGCCCCCTGTCCGCCCAGGACTACGTGCGGAGGATCGACCAGCTCGTCGACATCCACCTGCGGGCCATGGACTACCCTCCGGAGACCTTCAGCCAGCGCCGTCAGCTCTGGATCGCCAACGCCCGGAAACCCGGGTTCCGCTGCGTCGTCGCGCTGACCCATCCGGCACACTCCACCCCGGACCCCGGCAGCTCGCGGCACCGCGCGGTGGGCGTGGCGTACGGATTCCCCGGCGACCTGCACAGCTGGTGGTACCGGGAGGTCCACCGTGGGCTACGGACTGCCGGCAGCACGCCCGATGAGGCGGACGACCTGCTCAGCGACTACGACGAGATCTCCGAGGTCCACGTCCACCCCGACTACCAGGGGCACGGCACCGGCCGGGCGATGTTGGACGCCCTGCTCCCCCATCTCCACAGCCCCGTCGCGTTGCTCTCCACCCCGGAGGTTCCCGACGAGTCCAACGCGGCCTGGTCGCTCTACCGGGCGGCAGGTTTCGGGGACCTGCTGCGTGACTTCCGTTTCGGCTCAGACCCCCGCCCCTTCGGCATCCTCACCCTCCCCAGGCGCTGACGCCCCCGACGGCACCCCGTCAGCGGACCATGTCCTGCCCGAGCTCCGGGCCCCAGGCCGGTGCCATGCCCAGGTTGTGCAGCACCTCCTGGGTGGCGCGCACGTTGTTCATCGTCATGAAGTGGAGGTCGGGCGCGCCCTCGGCGATGAGCCGCTCCGCCATCCTCGAGGTCACGTCGATGCCGGCCTCACGGATGGCCGCGGCATTCTTCACCTCGTCACCGGCGGCCGCCCTGGTCAGCTCATCCTCCAGCAAGGCCGGCAGCGACGCCCCCGCCAGCTCCATCTGCCGGCGCACGGAGCGCAACGACGTGATCGGCATCAGACCCGGGATGATCGGCTTGGCCCCGTGCACCGGGTCCGCCGCCGCCAGCCGGTCCCGCAGACGCAGGTAGTGGTCGACGTCGAAGAACATCTGGGTGATCGAGTAGCTCGCACCCGCCTGCAGCTTCTGCAGCGTGTAGCGGGTGTCGTTCTCCAGGCTCCCGGCACGGTAGTGCCCCTCCGGGAAGGACGCGATGCCGATGTCGAAGTCGGAGCACTCCGGCATCGACCGCACGAGCTCGATCAGTTCGTGGGCGAAGTTCAGCCCACCGTCGACCGGCGACCAGTCACCCGTGGGGTCACCCGGCGGGTCGCCGCGCAACGCCAGCAGGTTCGTCAGGCCCAGGGAGGCGAACTCGCGGAGGATGTCGCGGAGCTCCTCCTCACGGTGGTCCACGAGGGTGAGGTGCAGCAGCGTCGTCAACGGCTTGACCGACAGGCGGGATGCGACGCGCTCGGTTCGTTCCCGGCTCGAACCGCCGGCACCGTAGGTGACGGACACGAAGCTGGCGCCGAGGTCGTGGAAGGCCTCCGCGGCGGACCAGAGGCGTTGCTCCGCGTCGTCGTTGCGCGGGGGCATGAACTCCACCGAGAAGGGCACACGTCCGGGCGTACCCCACTTGAGGGTGTCTGCGACGGCGACCTGCAGGCTCGCCGGGGCGGGGCGGTGAGTTTCGCGGTGAATTTCGTTGACCATAGCGCCCCATCCTAGAAGACCACCCGGCGTCTCGGGCAGGTCGAGGTCCGCTTTCCGCGCACCGGTCCCTACTATGGGGATGAATCACCCCGTCCCCTACTTCTTCACGTTACGGAGGCACCCCCCGATGGCCGACGCCGCCCCGACGCCGACCTGGCACGTGGACAGCCCGCTGTCCGACGTCCCGCCGGTCGTCGACGCCACCCTCACGGACTTCCTGGCCGCCAGGCACGCGGAGTTCGACGGCATCGACCCCGTCATCGAGCAGGGCATCAACGAGCTCTCGGCGTTCATCGTCGGCGGTAAGCGACTGCGTCCCCTCTTCACCTGGGCCGGGGTGCGTTGTGCCCTGGAGGGTGGCGGCGGGTCGCTCGACGAGGGGACGGACGCCACCTCACTCGTCGCCGCGGCCAGCTCCCTGGAGTTCATCCAGGCCTGCGCCCTGGTGCACGACGACATCATCGACCGCTCCGACACCCGCCGCGGACGCCCCACCGTGCACCGTTCCTTCGAGGCCCGGCACCGGCACGACGGATGGCTCGGCGACGCCGGCGCCTACGGGGTCAGCCAGGCGATCCTCGTCGGCGACCTGGCGTTCGCCTGGGCCGACGACATGCTGGCCGACTCCGGGGTCTCCGCCGCCGCGCTGCGCCGGGCGCGTGAACCGTGGCGTGCCATGCGCACCGAGGTCATCGCCGGGCAGATGCTCGACATCTCGGTGGAGGCCAGCGGCTCCGAGGACCCGGAGGCGCCGTGGAAGGTCAACACCTACAAGACCGCCGCCTACACCGTGGAGCGTCCCCTGCACCTCGGCGCCGTTCTGGCGGACGCGCCGGCGGAGACCGTCCGGATGCTGCGCTCGGTGGGCCGCGACATCGGCATCGCCTTCCAGTTGGAGGACGACCATCTCGGCGTCTTCGGTGACCCCTCGGTCACCGGCAAGGCCTCCGGCGACGACCTGCGCTCGGGCAAGCGGACCTACCTGGTGGCCTCCGCTCTGCGCGCCGCCGACGCCGCGGACCCGTCCGCGGCCGCCCGGCTGCGCGCCGGCATGGGGACGGTGACCACGGAGGACGAGGTCGACGTCCTGCGCGGGATCATCGTCGACTCCGGGGCGGCGACCGAGTCGACCGCGCTGATCCGTTCCCTCACCGACCGGGCCGTGGCCACGCTGCGCGCCGGCGGGCTCGGCGACGCCGTCACCGACGACCTCGTCGGTGTCGCCGAACAACTCACGGAGCGGAGGAGCTGAACGTGCTGACACGGACCGGGGCCCGGCTACGGGACATGCCCCGTCGCACGGCCGTCATCCTCGGGGTGGTCGGCTCGGTGCTGCTGGCACTGTGCTCGCACTCCGTGGGCGCCACCCGTAACCGCGGTGGCCTCCTGCAGGAACTGGGCTGGTCCAACCTGGGGTTCGGCCACCTCTACGGCATCGTGGTGGTGTTCATGTGGGTGGCGATCCTGCTGATGATCACCTCGTGGATCGTCGTGGGCGGACGGATCGTCCGGCTCGGCGAGAGGCTCGGCGCCTCCACCATCGTCGCGTGGGTCGCCCCGCTGTTCTTCGCCGGCCCGCTGATGAGCCGCGACATCTACTCCTACCTGATGCAGGGCACCCTGGCCCGCGACGGCCTCAACGCCTACGAGGTGGGCGCCTCCGCCAACCCCGGACGCATGTTCTTCGAGGTCAGCGGCGACTGGCGTAACACCACCACGCCCTACGGCCCCCTGCACCTGTGGATCGGCGACGGGATCACCCGGATCACCGGGGACAACATCACCGCCGGGATCATCGCCTACAAGATCCTCTCGCTGGCCAGCTTCGCCGTCCTGGTGTGGGCGGTGGCCGGCCTCGCCCGCAGTATCGGCAGCTCCCCGGAACTCGCCGTGTGGATCGGTGTCGCCAACCCGCTGGCGGTCATCCACTTCATCGGCGGAATGCACAACGAGGTCACGATGATGGCCCTGGTGTGCACCGGCCTGTACCTGGGATTCAGGGCCGCACCGGTCCGTGGGCTGGTCTACGGCTCCGCCCTGGTCGGCGCAGGCGTGGCGCTGAAGGCCACCGCCCTGTTCGCCCTGCCGTTCCTGGTGTGGGTCTTCGTTGCACGTCGTGCCGGCGAGGCCCCCGGGGCGAACGGTCCCCGTCGTAGCTTCCGCGAGGTACTCCGTGACCTGCCCCGCATCACCCCTGCCCGTCTGGTCTGCATGCTGCTCGGCGGACTGGGCTCGGTGGCGGTCATGCTGGTCTCCGTCGCGGCGATCACCTGGGCCAGCGGGCAGACCTGGGGCTGGGTCGCCGAGATCAGCGGCAACACCAAGGTGATCAACCCGCTGTCCCTGGCGTCCCTGTTGGCAGGGTTGCTGGTGCGTCCGCTGAGCCTGTTCAGCGAGGAGATCTACTTCAACGAGATCGTCGCGGTCCTGCGTCCGGTGACCATGGTCCTCATGCTTCTCGGACTCGTGGTCTGCTGGGCCGTGTGGCGCCGTGGCGCCAGGGACGCCATGGTCGGGGCGACCGCGGCCTACGCGGTCACCTGCGTCCTCAACGCCGTCGTCCTGCCCTGGTACTACATGGCACCGCTGGCACTGTTCGGCGTCTGGGTCCGAGACCGTCGCGCGGTGATCGTGGTCGCGTGGCTGTCGATGGTGATGTCGATGACCTTCGACGGCGGCGGCAACAACCGCCTCTACTCGCTGTGGTGGCTCGTGGTCGTCGGCCTGCTGATGTGGTGGGCAACGACCTCCTGCCTCCGGAGCAGCGGGGACAGGTCGCAGACGTCAGGCGATGGCCATGGCCTGGGCGCGGCGCATGACCTCCCGGGCGAGGTGCCCGTGCAGGGCGTCGACGGGACGACCCGGCAGTGACTCGTCCTCGGTGAACAGGAACTCCAGGATCTCCGCGTCGCTGTAGCCACCGTCGGCCAGCAGGGCGACGAGCCCCGGGACGAAGCGGTTGAGCTCGCCGCCGTCGGTGAAGAAGCGGGCCGGGACCTGGCGCACGCCGTCGACGTGCACGGCGACCAGGCGGTGACTGTTCAGGTCGTCCATCACGCGGGTCACCAGGACGTCGAGCACCTCGGCGACCTCGGGCACGTTGAGGACCTGCGTACCTGCGGGCAGGCCCGAGACCGCCTCGGCGAGGCGACGGCCGGTGGAGTTGTCGGACGGGATGTTCTCGGAGGTGGCGTCGGAACCGACGCCGTCGTTTTTCTCACTCACGGTCCCCAGCCTATCCCGTCCCACGCACTTTCCGGGCTTTGCCCGCCCTCCCCGTATACTTCCCCGGTAGCCGTAGAAGAAAGGAGGCGGGCCGAGCATCATGGAGCCCCAGCTACAGCCAGGTGACCTGCTGGACAACCGGTACCGCATCGGCGAGACGATCGCCCGCGGAGGAATGTCGGTGGTCTACCACTGCGTGGACACCCGACTGGACCGCGACCTCGCCGCCAAGGTGCTGGATCCCGGGTACGCCCGCGAGCCCGCCTTCCGCGCCCGGTTCGAACGCGAGGCCCGCGCCGTGGCGCGCCTCAACCACCCGTGTCTGGTCAACGTCTTCGACCAGGGGGTGGACCGACGTCCCGACGGCGACCACGTCTTCCTGGTCATGGAGCTGATCAGCGGCGGAACCCTGCGTGAACTGCTGCGCGAGCGCGGCCCCATGCCGCCGCACGCCGCACTCGCGGTGATGGGTCCCGTCCTCGAGGCCCTCGCCCTGGCACACGACGAGGGGATGGTGCACCGCGACGTCAAACCCGACAACGTGCTCATCCGCGACGACCACCAGGTGAAACTCGCCGACTTCGGGCTGGTGCGCGCCTCGCGCCGCGACGTCTCCACCGGCGGACCGGTGATCGGCACCGCCGCCTACCTCTCCCCGGAGCAGGTCCGCGGTGGCCACGTGGGCCCGCAGGGCGACGTATACTCCGCCGGCGTCCTGCTGTTCGAGCTCCTCACCGGACGCACCCCGTTCCGCGGGTCGACCCCGGAGGAGACCGCGCTGATGCGCCTCGACAACGAGGTCCCCGCCCCCTCGTCCTACATCGCCGGCGTACCGCCGGAACTCGACGAACTGGTGCTGCGCGCCACCGGGCGCGAACCCGCCGCCCGCTTCGCCGACGGCAACGGGTTCCTGGAGGCGGTGCGCTCCACCCGCCGCGAACTCAACCTCCCGGACTTCCTCGTCCCCGCACCGACCGCCAGCGCCGTCCACCGCGCACTCGAGGGCTCGCACGTCTCCGACCGGCTGAGCTGGGACGACGACGCGATGGCCACCGGCGTCTTCGGCACCACCGAGACCCGTCAGGACTTCCCGTCCGCCCACACCGCCGAGACAAACCTCGTCGCGCCCTACGCACCCGAGCCGCCGGACGAACCCCCTGCCGCTCACCCGGAGGAGCACGCCCCGCAGGAGGGCGGACAGAATGCCCCGGTGCCGCGCAACCAGCGACCGCTGACCAACCGCGGCGGGGCCGCCACCCTGGTGTGGGGCGTCCTGCTCGTCGTCGTGGTCGTCGCCGTGGCCATCGCCGGCTGGTGGGTGACGTCCGGACGCTACGGCGAGATCCCCCAGGTCCTGGGGCAGGACGTCACCGGTGCGCGTTCGGCCGTGGAGGCGGCCGGGTTCACCGCCGTGGTCAACGACGTCTACTCCGACGAGGAGCCGCAGCAGACCGTCACCGGAACCGACCCCGACGCGGGGGAACGCGCCGTGCGCGGCGACGACGTCGCCGTGCTCGTCTCCCGGGGGCGTCCCACCGTCCCCACACCCGGGGCGACCGACAGTCTCAGCGCCTACCAGTCGAAACTCTCCGACCGGACGTTGAGCTGGAACGTGGAGGAGTCCGTGTACTCCGACGACGTGGCCGAAGGCATGGTCGCCGAGGTCTCTCCGCAGGCCGGCCAGGAGGTCAACACCGGCACGGTGGTCACCGTGCAGGTCAGCAAGGGCCCCCGCCCGGTCACCGTGCCTGACGTGAACGGCATGTCCGAGAGCCAGGCCCGCCGAGCCATCGAGTCCGCCGGCCTGGAGGTCGGCGAGGTCACCCGCCGGTTCGACGCCGACGTCGACGGTGACGACGCCATCGGCACCGACGTCGACGCCGGAACCGAGGTCCCCGGCGCCTCCTCGGTGACGCTGGTGCTCTCCAACGCGATCACCGTGCCCGACCTCGAGGGGATGGACGCCGAGGAGGCCGCCGCCGAGCTGCGCGACCTGGGACTGTCCCCCACCACCGGTGACGGCGTGGCCGACACCTCGGTCTCCCGCGGTGACATCGCCGCCCAGGAGCCCTCCGCGGGCACCCGGGTGGATCCCTCGTCGTCCACCACGGTGACCCTGAACGAGTCGACGATGGTGCGCGTCCCCTTCATCATCGGACGTTCCGTGGAAAGCGCTCGAGAGGCCCTCGAGGACGAGGGCCTCTCGATGGAGGTCGACGGACGGTCCGACGGGCGGGTCATCACCCAGTCGCCGGGACCGACCTCGCGTGCCGCCGTCGGCGACACGGTGACGGTGCGCACGCTGTAGCGCACCGCGCGGGGCGGCTACTTACGCAGCATCTCCGCTACGAGGAAGGACAGCTCCAGGGCCTGCTGGGTGTTCAGGCGGGGGTCCACCACGGTGGAGTAGCGCGACGGCAGATCCAGGTCGGTGATGTCCTGGGCGCCGCCGACGACCTCGGTGACGTCCTCACCGGTGAACTCGATGTGCACACCGCCGGGGTGCGAACCTGCGGCCCGGTGCACCTCGAAGAAGCCCTGGACCTCGTCGATGATGCGGTCGAAGTCGCGGGTCTTGTAGCCGTTCGAGGAGGTGTAGGTGTTGCCGTGCATCGGGTCGCACTGCCAGATGACCTTGTGCCCGGTGGCCTCCACGGCCTCCACGATCGGGGGCAGGGCGTCGCGGATCTTGTCGTAGCCCATGCGGGTGATCAGCGTCAGCGAGCCCGGCTCGTTGTTCGGGTCGAGCTTGTGGACGTAGGCGACGGCCTCCTCCGGGGTGGTCGTCGGCCCGATCTTCACGCCGACCGGGTTACCGACCATCGCGGCGAAGGCGATGTGGAAGTCCTCCAGGCCACGGGTCCTCTCACCGATCCAGATCTGGTGGGCGGAGAGGTTGTAGAGCACGTCCTCCCCGTCGTCACCGTGGGCCAGGCGCAGCATGGCGCGCTCGTAGTCGCGCACGAGGGCCTCGTGGGAGCAGTAGATGTCCGCGGTCTGCAGGGTGGAGTCCTGCACACCACAGGCACTCATGAACTCCAGGCCGCGCTCGATCTCGCCGGCCAGGGCCTCGTAGCGGGCACCGGCGCGCGAGTTCGCCACGAACTCACGGTTCCACAGGTGGAGCTTCGCCAGGTCGGCGGTTCCCGAGCTGGTCAGTGCGCGGATGAGGTTCATCGCCGCACCGGAGTTGGCGTAGGCGCGCACCATGCGAGACGGGTCGTGGCGACGGTCCTCCTCGGTGGCACCGATCCCGTTGACCAGGTCGCCGCGGTAGTTGAGCAGGCCGTTGGAGTCGCGGTCGGCCGACCGCGGCTTGGAGTACTGCCCGGCGATACGGGCCATCTTCACCACGGGCGTGGACGCGCCGTAGGTCAGCACGACTGCCATCTGCAGCAGCGTCTTGACGTTGCCGCGGATGTGCGGCTCGGTGTTGGACTCGAAGGTCTCGGCGCAGTCACCACCCTGCAGCAGGAACGCCTTGCCCAGTGCCACGTCGGCGAGCTGGGCCTTCAGCCGGCGGATCTCCGGTGCCACCACGATCGGCGGCACGGACTCCAGGATCTTGCGCACGCGGTCGGCGTGCCCCTGGTCCCACGACGGCTGCTGCTTAGCGTCGCGTGCGATGGTGTCCTGAAAGACCCGTTCCAGGGCGCCGGGCAGCGGCGGCAGATCAGGAAGCTCTTCGAGAGGTGCGTCTATTGTCCAACCCATGAGCGTCATCATACGAGACCCGCTGTCCGAATGGTGAACCGCCCTATCTTGACAGGCGGAACTTCACCACATTGGCGCGGGCGTCCTCCAGCGCGTCGTGCGCGCGGGCGGGAGCGGCGGGCAGCTCGGGACGTCCCGCAGACTCCCAGAGCTGCTTGAGCTCGTGGGTGAACCGGGGCAGTTCCTGCGGCAACGCGGTCATGTCCCCCCACAGCTGGGCCAGCGCCACATGGTCGTAGGCGCCCACCCACGCCCACAGCTCCGGACGCTTCGACGCCGGCAGCCAGTCCCCCTCACGGTGCCCCGGGACCAGGAAGGCGAACAGCCGGGCACGGATCTCCGCCCTCGACATCCAGGCCGGGTCGCTGCGCGGCGGCAGCAGCGGCAGGACGTTGCGGCGTACCCAGTCACCGGCCTTACGCTCGCGGAACTCGGTGGAGATCGCGTAGAACTCCCGGCCGTCCTCGGCCACCACCCCGATCGACACCAGGTCGATCGTGGTGCCGTCCTCGATGAACTCGGTGTCGTAGAAGTATCGCACGGGGAGTCAGTCTAGACCGCGACGTTCTCCCGGGCCGCCTCGCGGGTACGTCGGGACGTCCTGCGCGGCAGGGCCGGCGGGTGCAGCACCCACTTGAGCACCGGGGTGCGGCCGACGAGGTAGAACACGAAACCGGCGACCGCGCAGGTGAGCAGACCGGTGTAGACCATCGCGTTGGTGCCGGCCAGGAAGCCCCACGTCTCCGGGTCGTTGGCGAGCAGCGAAGGCACGACCACGGCCATCACCAGGTGTAGCGCGGCGTGGTGGGAGACGTAGATCGGCAGGGTGTTGCGTCCGATGGCCGACAACACGCCGGCGACCACCGGCGTCCGTGAGAGCCACGTCGCCACCAGGATGCCCGCCGGTACGGCCGTGAAGATCCGGACCATGGCGAGCAGCCCCATCAGCGAGGCTTCCCCGGTGCTCCACCCGCCGGGACGCACGTGGTCGGCGACCGCGGAGAAGATCCACTCCCACCCCAGGAAGACCACGAACACCGTGGCGATGACGGCGAGGTTGCCGGCGTGCGCGGCGAGCCGCAGGAACAGCTGGCGGAAGTGCAGGCCCACGAAGAACGCCGGCGCGTACTGGGTGATGTGGGTGATCTCCGGGATCGACGACAACCCGGCCGCCGCGACGACGAGCGCGGGG
Source organism: Corynebacterium sp. AOP36-E1-14 (assembly GCF_052377495.1). NCBI lineage: Bacteria > Bacillati > Actinomycetota > Actinomycetes > Mycobacteriales > Corynebacteriaceae > Corynebacterium > Corynebacterium sp. AOP36-E1-14. Next base: position 52,016 of record NZ_JBQSWV010000006.1, on the reverse strand, counting down.
ATGAAGGACACCGCCACCGACCAGACCGGCGGCAGGTGGCGCAGCAGGCAGGCCAGGATGTTGAAGATCATCAACACGTAGAGGAACCAGATCCCCGGGTCACCCAGCAGGATCGCCCGGCCCAACGAGGTCCAGCTCAGGTCGTCGGCCATGTCCAGACGGATCGCCGCCTGCACGGGTGTGAACACCAGGTAGGGCACGAGCAGGAACCACAGTCGCCGGTACCACAGGTCGCCGAGGGTGCGTTCGATCACGCGGTGGGCGAACAGTCCGGAGATGACGAAGAACAACGGCATCCGGATCGGGTCCATGAACCCGTTGAACCAGTTCCACGCCGTGTCGGTCGCACCGGGTACACCGGTGACCACGTGCATGTAGCAGACGCCGATGATCGACAGGCCCTTCGCGCAGTCCGCCCACAACAGACGACCACCGGCAGGGCGCGGCGCGGTGTCGGCTGCGGCGGCTGCATCGGCGGTGGCTGCGGTGGTGGTTTCAGGGGTCCCGGATCGGTCAGACACAGAACTCCACGTTGCCCCATGCCGACGGAAGAATCAATTGAGTGTGCCCTGATATAGAGTCGTATCCCGTGGAAAACCCCAGCAAACCCGATCTCCGTCGCCGCAGCGTTGTGCTCTGTTACCTCGGAGTCCTCCTCGCGGTCACCGTGGCCGGCGTCCTCAGGTTCGTCATCAGCGACGACACCGTCACCTACCACTTCGACTACGACATCTACCGCGGTGGCGGGCAGGCCGTCCTGGACGGGGCGAGCCTGTACAACCAGAGCTTCCAGGCGCAGGGCATCACCCTGCCCTTCACCTACCCTCCCCTGTCCGCCCTGGTCTTCGCGCCGCTGGCGTTGGTCTCCAGCAACCTGGGCTTCACCGTCTTCACGGTGCTGAGCGTGCTCGCCCTCCTGGCGACCACCGTGATCGTGCTGAACGCCCTGGCCGGAGAAGTCGCCGGACGCACCGGGTTCACGGTCACCCGCCGCCAGCTCACACTCGCCGCCCTGTTAGTGCTGCCCCTCGCCGTGTGGCTGTGGCCCGTGACCCACACCCTGGAGTTCGGCCAGATCAACGTGATCCTCATGCTGATGGTCGCCGCCGACCTGCTGCTCCCCCGCACGCCCTGGCCGCGAGGCATGATGATCGGTCTGGCGGCCGCCCTGAAACTCACGCCCGCCGTCTTCGGCCTGTACCTGCTGCTGCGCCGGCAGTGGGGCCCGGCGGTCACCAGCGTGGTGTCCGGCCTCGGGGCCAGCGCCCTGGCCTGGCTGGTGCTGCCGGCCGACTCACGCCAGTACTGGACGGAGACCATCAGCGACCCCTCCCGCATCGGCGGGCTCGCCTACTCCGCCAACCAGTCGGTGCGCGGCATGATCGCCCGGTTCACCGACGACCCCCTGCAGACCGGCCTGTGGTACGTCTTCGCCGCGGTGACCGTGGTCCTGATCGCCGTGGTGATGGTCCGGCTGTTCAGCGTGGGCGCCTACACCGCCGCAGTGTGCACCAACGCCCTGCTGGCCCTGCTGGTGTCCCCGGTGTCCTGGGCACACCACTGGGTCTGGGTGCTGCCGCTGATGCTGGTCGTCGGGGTGTCGCTGTGGACACGGGTGGCGGCCCACCGTACCGGCCCCGGCGTGATCCCCCTCGCCGTGCTCGGTGTGGTGCTCGTGCTGGTGTCCACCGCGTTCCCGGTGCACGTCTACCTGCCGTCGGCCCACGGGGCCGAGCAGGACTGGTCCCTGGTGATGAAACTGCTGGGTTCGGAGTACGTGCTCGCCGCACTGCTGTGGCTCGGAGTGGCCGGGGTGTGGCCCCGGGTCTTCCGGCCCGTCCATCCAGGAGCTGCAGAGTCCCCAGGGGCCCCGGAGTCACCGGAGTCCGGAACCGAACTCAGAGACGGAAACGAAGGAATCGCGGGCGGGGCTTGCTCCCCAGCACCCGGCCCGAACCCGGTTCAGACCCCTCCGGATAACCCCGACCGGCGGTCAGCGACTCCTTGACGTCGGCGGCGTACGCACCCTCCACGTACTCCTGACCGGAGAGTTCGGCGATCCGCTCCATCGTGTAGTCCGTCAGGGCACGGGCGGGGGAGACACCCTCCCCGGCGTCGGCGAAGTCGGCCGGGTCGATCGGGTCACCGACGACGACGCCCACCCGGTGCGGACGCAGCAGCCAGGAGCCGGCCACGTTCGCCTTCTGGGTGTCGATCATCGCCACGGGGTAGATCTTCGCCCCGGAAGCCAGGGCGATACGGGCCATGCCCGTCTTGCCGCGGTACATCCTGCCGTCCGGTGAGCGGGTTCCCTCCGGGTACATGCCCAGCGGGTCGCCCTTGTCCAGAACGCGCAGGGCGGTCTCCAGGGCGGCGTCCTGCGAGTCCTTGTCCTGCCGGTCGATGGGCACCTGCCCGACCGAGGTGAAGAACCACTTCTGGATGGCCCCGGCGAAGCCCGGGGTGGTGAAGTACTCCTTCTTCGCCAGGAAGGTCAGCTGACGCTCCGCCAGCAGCGGGAAGTACAGCGAGTCCATCACCGCGAGGTGGTTGGAGGCCAGGATGGCCGGGCCCTCGGCGGGGATCTTGTCCAGACCACTGGAGTACGGCCGGTTCAGGACCCACAGCCACGGTCCGATGACCACCTTCTTCAACCACCAGTAGGTGCGGTTCTGCACTGATCTATCCCTTTCGCAAGCAGGTCGTGGACGAACTCAGGTGAGCATGCCCGGCAAGGAGCGCCACGCCGATCATACCCGCCTCGGAACCCAGGGACGCCGCTTCGACGCGGGCCATCGGCCGGAAACCCGAGCCGACCACCGAGGCCTCCATCTCGGCGCGGGCCCCGGGAAGGTACAGGTCGGCGTCCGCCGACACCCCGCCGCCGAGCACGATGAGCTCGGGGTCCAGCACCTCCTGGACCGCCGAGAGGCCACGTCCCAGCCAGAGGGCGAAGTCGTCGATGACCTCCATCGCCAGCGGGTCGCCGTCACGTGCCAGGCGCACCACGCTTCGTCCCGTGATCTCCTCCGGGCGCGAGTGGAAGATCCCGGCGAGCATGCTGTCGGGGTGGCGTCCGGTGGCGATGAACTCCAGCGCCGTGGTCTCCAGGGCGCTGCCCGAGCAGTAACGCTCCAGGCAGCCGCGCTTGCCGCACGGGCACGCCCGACCGCCGGGAACCACGGTGAGGTGGCCGAACTCCGGCGCTGCGCCGTAGGAGCCGCGGTAGAGCTGCCCCTCGGTCACCAGGGCGCCGCCGATGCCGGTGCCGACGGCGAAGAGAACCCAGGTGGCGGCGTCGCGTCCGGGGCCGAGGATCTGCTCGCCCCAGGCCGCGGCGTTCGCGTCGTGCTCGAGCACGACGGGCAGGCCCAGGCGCCGGGTCAGCCGGTCACGCACGTCACGGTCGCGCCACGGAAGGTGCGGGGCGAAGCGCACGCGCTCCTGGTCCGCGGTGATGAAACCCGCCACGGCGAGGCCCACCGCCCCCACGGAGTGCCGGGAACGCAGGATGCCCACCGCGTGGGCGATCGCCGTCTCGAGCGACTCGACCGTCGACGGGGTGGGCAACTGCTCCACGTCCAGCACCCGTCCGTCCGGGTCGACCACCGCGGCGCGCAGGTTCGTCCCCCCGATGTCGATGCCGATGGTCAGTTGCGTCACTTGTCCTCCTGTACGTCTCGCACCGGCGTCCCGGCGCAACCCGTTCAGGGTATCGGTCACATCCGCCAGTTCCAACTGTGGCGCGGCGGGCGGGCCGCCCCGCCGTCCAGGACGTTGACGAGCTGCTGGCCAAGCACGTCCCAGTTCCAGGCGTCCCGGACGTAGCGTCTCCCCTGCTCGGAGTAGCGTCGCGCCCGTTCCGGGTCGGCGAGCAGGGCGGCGACGCAGGCGGCGACCGCGGCGGTGTCCTCACCGTCGACGACGTCGCCGGTCACCCCGTCCTGCACGGTCTCCGGGGCGCCGCCGCCGTCGCCGGCGATGGTGGGCACACCGCAGGCCTGCGACTCCAGGAAGACGATGCCGAGCCCCTCCACGCTGAAACCACCGCCCTGGGTGCGCACGGGCATGGCGAAGACGTCGCCGGCACAGTAGTGGGCGACGAGTTCGCCGTAGTCCACCGGGCCGGTGACCGTCACCCGGCCCGCCACGCCCAGCGTGGTCGCACGTGCGGCCAGGCGTCCGGCGTCGTCGCCGGGGCCGACGATGAGCAGGTGTGCGTCCGGCACGGCGGCCAGAACCTCCGGCATCGCCTCGACGAGGGTGTCCTGCCCCTTGCGCGGGACGATCCGCGAGACGCACACGATCACGCGGCGATCCTGCAGCCCCAGCCGGGTACGCACCGTCTCCCGGCCCGCGGGGTCCGGGCGGAAGACGTCGGCGTCGACGCCGCCGGGCATCGGTTCCCAGGCCACGTCCGGCCCGAAGGCCGAGGCGAACCGGCTGCGCGCGTAGCGCGAGACGTAGGTCAGGCAGTCCGTCCGGCGGCCGATGGCGCGCAGGACGGAACGTCCGCCCGGCACCATCGACCAGCCGACCTCGTGGCCGTGGGTGGACGCCACCACGCGGGTCGCGCCCGCGGTGCGTGCCGCCCCTCCCATCAGACCCAGGGGCGTGGAGGAACCGAACCACACGGTGTCGATGCCGCGCTCACGGATGACCTCGGCCATCCGGGCGGCGGTCGCCGGGGTGGGCAGCATGACCTTGCGCGGCCAGCGGACCACGTCGTAGGGCAGACCTGCGTCGTGGGACGCGGCGGCCGCGGCGTCCTGCGTGGACGCCAGGACCGTCAGACGCCCCGGGTCGCGGCGTTCCAGCTCCGCGCAGTAGTCGCGCAGGTAGCTCTGGATGCCGCCGACGGCGGGCGGGAAGTCGTTGGTGACCAGCAGGACGCGGGAAGCCACGGGCGAGGGCGTGCGCGCTCTCAGTACCGGGCGGCGCCGGCGAAGGGCATGCTGTCGACGCTGACGACCTGCACCGGGATGCCGTAGTCGGACGCGTGGACGATCTTGCCGTCGCCGATGTACATGCCCACGTGGGTGACACCCGGGTAGAAGCCGACGATGTCGCCGGGCTGCAGGGCGTCCCGCGAGACCGAGGTCCCGCCGGACACCTGCGCGGCGGAGGTGCGCGGCACGGTGGTGCCGATCTGCTGGTAGGCCCAGTACATCAGGCCGGAGCAGTCGAAGGCGTCCGGGCCTGCGGCACCCCAGGAGTAGGGGGAACCCAGCTTGGACATCGCGGCGCCCACGGCGCCGTCCGCGATCGCGCTGACCGCGGCGGCGGCGTCGCCGGCGGCACTGCCGGCCGCGCTGCCGACCCTGCCGAGGAACTCGTCGACATCGACGTCGATCGGGCCGTTGCGGTCCACCCAGCGCTGCTTCTGCTCCGGGCTGAGGCCGTCCACCGCGGTGGAGATCTGGTCCTTGAGACCGTCGAGCTCACTGATGCGCTCGTCCAGGGCCGTCTGCCGCGACTCCAGCTGGCTCAGCTGGAAGTCGGCGGAGGCCTTCGACCGGTTCGCCTTCGACTCCAGGTCCGCCGCCTCCGACAGCCCCTCCTGGAAAGCGGAGAGAGTGGAGGTGCGGTCGTTGTTCAGCGCGGTGGCGAAGGCGCGACGGTCGATGGCGTCCTGCGGGTTCGCAGAACCGGTGACCGCGGAGACCGGGTCGATGACCGCGCCACGGTAGAGCGACTGCGACAGCTCGGTGACGGGACCACGGTTCGCCTCGACCTCCTCGCGGGCCTGGGTGGCCTGCTCGGAGTAGTGCTCGGAGGCACGCACGGCCCGGTCGAGCTGGGCGTGGGTCTCGTCGAGGGCACCGGTGTTCTCCTGCACCGCGTCGCTGGCCTCCTGGGCCTGGCGGGAGACCTCGGCGAGTCGGTCGAGGAGACCGTCCGCGTCGTCCGGGAGGGGTGAGACGTCGATCGCGTCAGCGGCGTCGGAACCGTCAGAGCCTGAGGTGGCTGCGTCCGGGTCCGCGGCGACGATGGAGGTGGAGGTGACGGTGAGCACGACAGCGGCACCGATGCCGATGATGGCCCTGGCCGACGCACTACCGGTGGAACGCTTGGCCCCCGAGGGGCGGATCCTGCTCACAGTAACTTGAACCTCTTCACCTTGTCACGAAAGTCAACGTCGATATAGTGCCATACCAGTACGGGAGGGACGTAGTCCCACACGCACGGCGCCCCAGGTGGGGGTACCCCGGCGGGTACCCACCACGCTGGAGCTGCGGCCGAACACGTCGAACGCGTCCTAGAAGCGGACGGCGTTGTTGATCGGCATGTAGTTCAGGTCGTTGACCTGGACCGGGGAGCCCTCGTTGAGGGCGTGGACGATCTTGCCGTCGCCGATGTAGATGGCGACGTGCGAGGCGCCGGAGTAGTAGGAGACGACGTCTCCCGGCTGCAGGGAGTCGATGGAGACCGGGGTGCCGGCGCCCGCCTGCTCGCCCGAGGTGCGCGGGATGGACTTGCCGGCCTGGCTGTAGGCCCAGCTGGTCAGTCCGGAGCAGTCGAAGGCGTCCGGGCCGGCGGCGCCCCAGGAGTAGGGTGCGCCCTGCTTCGACATGGCGGCGTCGGCGATCTGCTGGCCGACACTGTCGGAGGAGGAGGATGCCGGGGCCTCGGAGGAGCCGGCGGCGGGTGCGGCCTGCTCGGCCGCGGCGATGAAGGGATCCACGTCCACGTGCTGCTTGGCGAAGTCAACGGCCTCGTTCGGAACGTCGACGCTGATGTCGGAGTTCGGAACCTCGACGGTAACGGCCTGAGCGGTGGCAGGCAGGGCGAGGACGACGCCCATGCCCACGGCAGCGACGGCTACGGCGTTGCGGCGGGAGTGGTCCTTCTTCATACGGTGCTTGCCCATGAGGGATGTTGCCTTTCTGATTGCTGTCGGGGACGTCCCGGATACGTCACGGCGTCGCCCCTTAAGGTCACGAGAAGATTACGAAAACTGCGCGACCGTGTCCAACTGCCGGGCCGTGACCAAGCCGTGAGCAGTTCGTTATTTAACCGTTATCCAATCGCGACCAAAGCTTGACCCGATTCCCCCAACCAGGCGAGTAGCCGAACCTGAACGCCATGACCAGCAGGGACGTTGCCGTCACGCCGACCGGAAGCTGCGGACGCCGCCTCACGCCACCGCCGCAAGAAACTCTACTGTGATCCTCGTCACACTTGCCGCACGGCGGGGCGCCATCGCCACATCGACCACACCCGTACCACCGTCGTGACCTTCCATGTGCGTCTCTATCCGTCCGTGTCAGTCCATGTCCGTGCCGCGCCGTAGACTCTGTGCCTGTGAACACCCCCCTCGAGCACGAACTCGCCGCCGCACTCTCCGACTGCGTGGTCATCGACTGCGAGACGACCGGGCTGGACCCGTCCTGCGACCAGATAATCGAGTTCGCCGCGCTCTCCGTGGTGGACGGTCGACCTGCGGGCCTCTACCACTCGCTGGTGAGCCCCGGGCGCCCTCTGGACCGCGACATCAGCGAACTGACCGGTATCGACGACGAGACGTTGAGCGACACCCCCACCTTCGCCCAGATCGCCGACGACATTGCCTCCGTGGTCGGGGGCCGGTTGGTCGTCGGGCACAACGTCTCCTTCGACATCGCCTTCGTCGACGCGGAGTTCCGGCGCCAGGAGCGCGAGAGCGTCCTGGATGCGCGTCGTTCCGTGTGTACCGCGGCCTCGGCGCGTGAGCTCCTCCCCCGCTCCATGGTCGGCCGGTACAAGCTGGCGACGCTGGCGGACGTCCTGGAGCTGGAGCACCGTCCCTCCCACCGTGCCGTGGACGATGTGCTCGCCACCGTCGACCTGCTGTCCAGGCTGTATGCGGTGGCTGCAGGCGGGGACTGACGGCAAGGACCACGGGTAAGGGCTAAGGAGGGTAAGGAGGGTAAGGAGCGACACGAAGAACCCCGCCCCGCCGACCGTGGTGACACGGTGGGCGGGGCGGGGTTCTCACGGGGTGGAGAGGGTTCAGGGGTTCTCGTGACCCTCGTCGCTGAGCTTGCGACGGTTCTCCTCCTGGAGACGCATCAGCATCTCCTTGTGCTCGTGCTCGTTGGCCTCCTCGATCTCCTCGACCTGGGACACGATGTCCTCCGGGTCCGGGGAGAACAGAGAGCCACGGCCGGGCTGGCCGGCGAAGCCGAGCTGGTTGAGGCGGCGCGGCACCGCGGCACCGGCGTAGTCGAGCGGGATCGGGTGACCGTGCTCGTCGACCGGGCCGAGGGGCTGGTGGACCTCGATGAAGCCACCGGAGGGCAGCTGCTTGATCGTACCGGTCTCGATGCCGTGCTCGAGCACCTCACGGTCGGAGCGCTGGAGACCCAGGCAGATCCGGTAGGTGACGAAGTAGGCGATCGGGGGCAGGATGATGAACCCGATACGACCGATCCACGTCATGGCGTTCAGCGAGATGTGGAAGAACACTGCCACGTGGTCGTTACCACCCGAGATGGTCAGGATCGCGTAGGCGACCAGGGCCATCACACCGAGGGAGGTACGCACCGGCACGTCGCGGGGACGCTGCAGCAGGTTGTGGTGCGCCTTGTCCTTCGTGAAGTGCTGCTCGATGAACGGGTAGGCGAACAGCAGCATGACCAGGATGCCCAGCAGGATCGCGACCCAGACAACGGCGGGAACCGTGTAGCTGCCGAGGTAGAGCTCCCACGCCGGCATGATTCGCGCGGCACCGTCCGTCCACAGCATGTAGATGTCGGGCTGGGAACCGGCGGAGACCTGCGACGGGTTGTACGGGCCGAGGTTCCAGATCGCGTTGATCTGGAAGACACCGGCGAGCAGTGCCACGAAGCCGAAGGTGATCAGACCGAAGGCCGAGGAGTGCACGGCGAACACGGGGATCACGCGGGCACCGACGACGTTGCGCTCGGTACGGCCCGGTCCGGGGAACTGGGTGTGCTTCTGGTACCAGACCAGCGCCAGGTGGGCGGCGATCAGTGCCAGCAGGATCGCGGGGATCAGCAGGACGTGGGCGATGTACAGGCGCGGGATGATGATGTCGCCCGGGAAGTCGCCGGCGAACATGATCCAGTGCAGCCAGGTACCGATGATCGGCAGACCGATGATGATCGCGGACATGATGCGCAGACCCACGCCGGAGAGCAGGTCGTCCGGCAGCGAGTAGCCCATGAAGCCCTCGGCGATGGACAGCAGCAGCAGGACGCAGCCGATGATCCAGTTCGCCTCACGGGGCTTGCGGAACGCACCGGTGAAGAAGATGCGCATCATGTGGACCATGATCGACACGGCGAACAGCAGTGCCGCCCAGTGGTGCACCTGGCGGATGAACAGACCGCCACGGACCTCGAACGAGATGTTCAGGGCCGTCTCGTAGGCACGCGACATCTCCACACCGTTGAGCGGTGCGTAGGCGCCGTCGTAGATGACCTTCGACAGCGAGGGATCGAAGAACAGCGTCAGGTAGACACCCGACAGCAGCAGGATGATGAAGGAGTAGAGCGCGATCTCACCGAGCATGAAGGACCAGTGGCTCGGGAAGACCTTGTTCATCTGCTTCCGGAGACCGCCGGCAGCAGTGTAACGCTCGTCGAAGTTGTTGGCCGCCTCTGCGAGACGGGAGGGCTTTGTGGGTGTGCTCATGACTGACGCTCCCAGAAGGCAGGGCCGACGGGCTCGACGAAGTTCTTGTCCGCGTACAGGAACCCGTCCTCATCGACGTTGATGGACAGCTCGGGCAGGGCGCGTGCGGCCGGACCGAACACCGGCTTACCCCAGTGCAGCGCATCGAACTGCGACTGGTGGCACGGGCAGAGAATACGGTTGGTCTGCTGCTCGTAGAGCGACGTCGGGCAACCGATGTGGGTGCAGATCTTCGAGTAGGCGTAGTAGTCGCCGTAGTGGAAGTCCTCCTGGCCCTCACGCTGGACAGCCCGGACGGCGTCGGCGTGACGGAGGCGGATGAGCATCACGGCGTTGCGCGAACCGTGGATCGAGTGCATCTGCTCCTCGTACACGTCGCGGGTTGCGTCGAAGTCGTCGTGGTCGTTGACCATCTCCTCGGTCATCGGGAAGACCGTCTCCATACCGCCGGCGTCGAGATCCTCCGGGCGGACACGGATCAGGCGGTTGACGCCCTCGGTGCTCCAGTGACCGTCGTGCTCCTCGGCGATAGCACCGGTGTCGCGGCCGAGGTACACCTTCTCCCCCTCGTTGACGAGGGTCCAGCCGGTGGTCCACAGCGTGCCGTCGCCGTCGATGCCCATCGCACGGGGCTTCCACGGGTTCCTCACGATACCGCCCAGCGGCAGGGCGATCGCCACACCGGCGAGCGCCACTCCGGCGCCACCCAGGCCCATGAGGACCTTGCGGCGTCCGAGGGTGGAGGTCTTCCACGCGTCGTTGAGCAGCGCGGTCATCGTCCGGCGGTCCACCTCGTCGGAGGGGCCGTCGTGACGCTTCTGGACCGCGATCTCCTCGGGGACGAACTTCTTGGAGAACTGCACCGCGCCGATACCCAGCGTGATGATCGACAGACCGGAGGTCACACCGAGCAGCGGGGTGTAGAGGCTGTAGACCCACAGCCCGTCCTGCTCGAGGTGCTTGTACTCCCACGGCCAGAACAGGTAGACCGCGATGAATGCGAGGCCGAAGACGACGGAGAGTGCCCACCAGAAGCCGACGCCGCGGGCGGCGCGCTTCTCGGCCGGGTCGTTCTCCACCGGGAAGCGCTCCTTGCGGAAGGCAACGGTGACGTCGTCGAGCTCGGTACCGAGGCGGGCGAGCTCCTCGTCGCTCATGCCCTTGATCTCTTCTTCAGAGTAGGTGCTCTTGATCTCACTCATGACCGGGTTCCAATCCACATGGCCGTGCCGATCAGCACGACGATCCCGACGATCCACATCAACATGCCCTCAGTGACCGGGCCGATCCCGCCGAGGCCGAGGCCGCCGGGGTTGGGGGTCTCCTTGGAGGACTTGATGTACGCGATGATGTCCTTCTTCTCGTCAGCGGTCAGCTGACGGTCGGAGAACTTCGGCATGTTCTGCGGGCCGGTGAGCATGGCCTGGTAGATCTCCTGCTCGTTGGCCGCGTCGAGGTCCGGGGCGTACTTACCGCCGGACAGGGCTCCGCCACGACCGGTGAAGTTGTGGCAGGAAGCGCAGTTCAGGCGGAAGAGGTCGGAACCACGCGAGACGTCCGAGGGGTCGATCTCGCCGTCGTTGTTGTGGGATCCGCGCAGGGACTCCATGGCGATGGTCCCGTCCTCGTCCTTGACGATTCCGGGGCCGCCGCCGTTGGCGTTGACGTAGGCCGCGAGAGCCAGCGTCTGCGCCTCGTTGAAGCGCGCGTCCTTACGGTCGGCCTGGGCCTCGTTGCGCTTCATCGGCATGCGGCCGGAGTGCACCTGGAAGTACACGGCACCTTCGCCGACGCCGACCAGGGACGGACCGCGGTCCTGGACGCCCTGGAGGTTGGCGCCATGGCAGGTGATGCAGGCGACCTCGTAGATCTCCTGGCCCTGGGTGATCATCGACTGCGCGTCCTGCTGCGCGGTCGCGGACTGGGGGTCCGGGGTGAAGGCCTGGGCGACCAGACCTGCGCCGGTCAGACCGAGCACGAGCGCCAGCGCTCCAGCCATGGTCCGGCGCAGTTTACGCCGGGTACGACGCTTCTTGCGTGTTGTGGATGCCGGGGCGGAGGCCGCCACCGGGGTCTCCCCCTCGGGAGTTGGATTGTTCGTATCCATCTTGTTCCCTTAACTCGTCATTTGGAAGGCGATGGGCTTAACGGCCGAGCGTCACACATCGGCCCGTCCGGCCTACTGGATGAAGTAAATGGTGATCCACAGTCCGATCCACACGACGTCGACGAAGTGCCAGTAGTACGACACGACGACGGCGGCGGTGGCCTGGGCTGGAGTGAACTTCGACTTCACCGTGCGGAGCAGCACGACCACGAAGGCAAGCACGCCGGCGAGGACGTGTGCGCCGTGGAAGCCGGTGGTGATGTAGAACACCGACCCGTAGACGCTGCTTGAGATCGTGGTGCCGTGCTGCACGAGGTGGATGTACTCGTACGCCTGCCCGGAGAGGAAGATCAACCCCAGGACAACCGTGAGTGCGTACCACTTCCGCAGACCGAACACGTCCCCGCGCTCCGCGGCGAACACCCCCCACTGGGCGGTGAACGACGACGACACCAGAATCACGGTGATCGCCAGAGCGAACGGGACGTTGAGCTCGGTAGGCTCGGAGGGCCAGTTTCCGTTCGAGTTCGCCTTCGAGACGAAGTACATCGCGAACAGGCCCGCGAAGAACATCAATTCCTGGGACAGGAACACAATCGTGCCGACGCTGACCATGTTCGGTCGGTTCAGCGTCACGGCACGCTGCGGTGCTGCCATGCTTTGGTTTCCAACTGCGCTCGTCACGCGTACAAGTATGACCGACCCCGGCCCCCTAGTCGATTCGCAACCCCGGCGAGTTCAGGGGTTTCTGCAAAACCGCTGGTAGTGGCTTCACGTTTCCTGGCAACTCACCACAAACGGGGTTAGCCGGGAACTCTTGCCGATCATTTACGACGCACCCGCATCACCGCAGGTTGACCGTCTGTCGCGCCGTCCCCCGACGCATCCCCGCCCTCCGTCGCGCCCCTCTCCGACACCCCCGTACCGGGGGGTTGGGAACTGCCAGGAACCTGACCCGTCAGAGACCGGCAGATCACCTGGGCCGTAGAGGCCGATCCATTCCGGGAAGTCTACCCAAGACACGCTGCGACGACCCAATCAGCGGCCCCTCTCCCCCGCCCCTGAACCACGCCGGACCACGTGCCGCGTCCTGCGCCGTCCTGAACGGCCCCGGCGCCGCTGCACGTAATAGGATGGCAACGTCCCCAGGCGGACACAGCCAACGACCAGACCCACCGAGAGGACGGCACCGATGCCGGACGACCTGACCCCGAAATCTCCCGACCACGTCACGCCCCTGGGCTCCGACCGTCTCCCCGGGAGCTACTTCACCTGGCCCGGGGTCCTGGACCGCATCGGACGCCACGAGGAGCTCAGCGAGTCGCAGATCACCTGGGCCGTCAGCCAGGTGATGGAGGGAGGCGCGACGGACGCCCAGCTCGCCGCCTTCGCCTTCGGCCTGCGCGTCAAGGGCATCACCGCCGCCGAGCTCTCCGCCGCGGCCTCCGCCATGCGCTCCTTCGCCACACCGGTCGACTTCAGTGACATCCCCGACGCCGTCGACATCGTCGGCACGGGCGGCGACGGCCACCACACCGTCAACATCTCGACGATGGCGTCCTTCGTCGTCGCCGCGACCGGCGTGCCGGTCGTCAAGCACGGCAACCGTGCGGCGTCCTCAAAGTGCGGCGGGGCGGACGTCCTGGAGGTGCTGGGCCTGGACATCGACCGCTCCCCCGACACCATCCACGAGGACGCCCTCAAGACAGGTTTCGCGTTCATGTTCGCCAAGACCTACCACCCGGCGATGCGCTTCGCCGGCCCGGTGCGTTCCGAACTCGCCGTACCGACGCTGTTCAACCTCCTCGGCCCCATGACCAACCCCGCCGGCCCGAAGTTCGGCCTCATCGGCTGCGCGTTCCGCGACATGATGCCGATCATGGGCGGCGCCTTCGCCCACCAGGGTGTACGCGCCCTGATCGTGCGGGGGCTCGACGGGATGGACGAGATCAGCGTGTGCGCCCCCACCGAGGTCGTCACCGTCGACGAGGACGGCCGCACCGGCGAATTCACGATCAACCCGCGCACCTTCGGCCTCGACGTCTACGACGACGACGCGCTCAAGGGCGGCGACCCGGAGTACAACGCCGACATCGCACGCCGACTGATGGCCGGGGAGATCACCGGCGCAGTCAAGGATGCTGTCCTGATCAACGCAGCCGCCGCCCTGACCGCCGTGCACGGCTGGGACGGCGACCTGAAGTCGGCCCTCGCCGAGCAGCTCGCCGTCGCCCGTGAGGCGTTGGAGTCCGGCGCCGCGGAGAAGAAGATGAACGACATCATCAACCTCTGAGCCTGATCCGGGGCCATCCCCCGGACATGCCGAAAGGAGCACCCGCGAGGAAGATGCGGGTGCTCCTTGTCACGTGTACCCCGTCGTCAACGGGGCGCAGGTGTCGTTACTCCTTCTCCGGCGGGAGGCCGTACTGGAGGTTCAGCATCGTGGTGGACCAGACCAGCATGACCGCGCCGAGCAGGATCAGCCAGATGAGGAAGAAGGCGATGCCGTAGGCCATCATCACGATGGCCAGGGACATCAGGAAGGGCCAGCCCGAGTGCGGGGAGAAGAAGCCCAGCACGCCGGCGCCGTCCTCGATCTCGGCCTCCTCCCAGTCCTTCGGCTCGATGTCGGCCTTGGAGTTGCTCAGGTGGAAGTACACACCCAGGAACAGGGTCAGCAGGGTCGCCAGGACAAGCCCGGTTCCACCCGCCCACTCGATACCCTGGACGTTTTCGCCGTCGTTCAGCTGCGACGTCGCGTAGAAGTACACGACCGCCATCACCGTCAGGAACAGTGAGAGTCCGTACATCAACTTGGCTGTCTGCCGCATTGTTGTCTCCTAGTGTCTCGTCGCCGACTAGGCGGAACGGTCGATGTAGTTGTCGCCCTCGACACCCCGGGTAGCCTCACGGCCGGGGAGGAAAGGCTGGGTCGAGGTGGCGTAGGGGTCCTCGCCGATCTCCGCCAGCGCCTCAGCATTGGTGGCCTCGGGGTTGGCCTCGCGGTAGGCGATGTAGGCCGCGAAGTTCTCCGGGCTCACAGCACGCACCTCGAAGTTCATCATCGCGTGGTAGGTACCGCACATCTCGGCGCAACGGCCCACGAAGGCGCCTTCGCTGTCGATGCTCTCGATCTGGAACCGTCGCTCGGACTGGTTCGCCTCGGGGTGCGGGAACACGTCGCGCTTGAACAGGAACTCCGGAACCCAGAAGGAGTGGATCACGTCGGAGGACGCGAGGTTGAACTCGATCGGGGTGTTCGTCGGCAGGACGAGCACCGGGACCTCCTCGGAGGTACCCAGGGTCTCGATCTGGTTGTAGTGCAGGTAGGTGAAGTCCTCGGCGGACTTACCGTGGATCGGGCCCACGGACTGGCCGTGCTCGTCACGGTCGTCCTGCGGCACGGCGGCGTTAGCCTCGGCCGCGTCCGCACGGTCCTGGTCCTGGCCCACGTACTCCTGCCCGTCCTCGGTCAGGTCTCCGCTCACCTCGCCGTAACCGAACTTCCAGTTCCACTGGTAGGCCGTCACGTCAACGGTCACCTGCGGGTCCTTGTCCAGTGCGGTGACCTTGTCCTGGGTCTGCACGGTGAAGAAGAACAGGCCCATGACGATCAGCACCGGGATGACGGTCAACGTCAACTCCAGCGGAACGTTGTAGGCCGTCTGCCTCGGGAACTCCGGCTTGCCCTTCTTGGCAGCGCGCTTGTCGCTGTCCCGGAAGATCACGAGGAACATGAGAGCCCACATGATGATTCCGATGATCCAGGCTACGACCCAGGTCCACACCCAGAAGTTACCCATGGACTGGGCCTCCGGGGTGATTCCGTCGGGCCAACCCATGCGCAGGGCATGGAAGAAACCGTTGTCGGGGGGTGCGACATCGCAGCCGACCAGGGCAAGGGATCCGAGTCCCAGCACGCCGGCGAGGCCGAGCTTGCGACCTCTTCCGTGAACTTTTCGCTGTACCACGCGAGTATGCCTTCCTCAATCACACGTCGTGTTCATCGGAACGCCGGTGTCCGTCGCCTGCAGAGGACGGACTCGGGTCCCGTGTCATGATCCGACAATAGTGCATGGAGGGGGCTGCCCCTGCATCATGCACACCATTGTGATTTTCTGTCGGCCCTATTCGGGGTTGCTGGGGGTCAGCTGGAAGCCCACCCGGGTGTCCCGCATGTCCCGTCTGTGCCAGGCCAGCGCCGGGTAGTATCCTAAAGGGCTTACGCACGCGCACGAGGCTGACGTCCGCCGACCGCATCCCCCACCGATGAATCGGCGCAGGGATCCGTCCGGCACCGCGACGTCGGCCACCGACGACACTTACGGAGATGACCCCCAGACCTCATGTGTGGACTTCTTGGATTTCTGACGGCACAGGGTGACGCCCCCGACTACGTGGACACCACCGCCCACGCCCTCCCCTGCATGCGGCACCGCGGCCCGGACGAGGACGGCACCTGGAACGACGACGACGTGGTCTTCGGCTTCAACCGCCTGTCGATCATCGACCTCGAGCACTCCCACCAGCCTCTGCAGTGGGGGCCGGCCGACCAGCCCGCCCGCTACTCGATGACCTTCAACGGTGAGATCTACAACTACCTCGAGCTCCGCGAGGAGCTGCAGGCCGAGGGCTACGAGTTCGAGACCTCCGGCGACTCGGAGACCATCGTCGTCGGCTTCCACCACTGGGGGGCCGACGTGGTCAACCACCTGCGCGGAATGTTCGCCTTCGCCGTGTGGGACGCCGTGGACCGCACGATGTTCCTCGCACGCGACCCCTTCGGCATCAAGCCGATGTTCTACGCCACCACCCCGGCAGGAACCGCCTTCAGCAGCGAGAAGAAGTCGATCCTGGCGATGGCCGAGTCCATCGGTCTAGGCCTCGACCTTGATGACCGTGCGATCACGCACTACACCGACCTGCAGTACGTTCCGGAGCCGGAGACGCTGCACGCCGGGATCCGCCGCCTGGAGTCCGGCTGCCACGCCACCCTCACCCCGGGAGGCGAGGTCAAGGCAGTGCGCTACTTCGAGCCGACGTTCCCCGTCACCCCGGTTCCCGCGGGTTCGGAGCAGGCGCTGTACACGAAGATCGCCGACGCCCTGCAGGACTCCGTGGCCAAGCACATGCGTGCCGACGTCACCGTGGGGTCCTTCCTCTCCGGCGGCATCGACTCCACCGCCATCGCCTCACTGGCCAAGCAGCACAACCCCGACCTGTTGACCTTCACCACCGGGTTCGAGCGCGAGGGCTACTCCGAGGTCGACGTGGCCGCCGAGTCCGCCGCGGCGATCGGCGTGGAGCACATCGTCAAGGTCGTCTCCCCCGAGGAGTTCGCCGCCGCCGTCCCGAAGATCATCTGGTACCTCGACGACCCGGTGGCCGACCCCGCCCTGGTGCCCCTGTACTTCGTGGCCGCGGAGGCACGCAAGCACGTCAAGGTCGTGCTGTCCGGTGAGGGCGCCGACGAACTCTTCGGTGGCTACACCATCTACAAGGAGCCGCTCTCCCTCGCTCCGTTCGAGAAGGTCCCCTCCCCGATCAAGAAGGTCCTGCGCACCCTCGGCGACGCCCTGCCGGACGGGATGCGCGGCAAGTCGCTGCTGCAGCGCGGCACCACGCCGATGGAGGAGCGTTACTACGGCAACGCCCGCTCCTTCAACTACGAGCAGCTCGAACGGGTGCTGCGCATCGCCCGCCCGGAATGGGACCACCGCGAGGTCACCGCCCCGATCTACGCCAAGTCGAAGGACATGGACCCGGTCGCCCGGATGCAGCACCTCGACATGTTCACCTGGCTGCGCGGCGACATCCTGGTCAAGGCGGACAAGATCACCATGGCCAACTCGCTGGAGCTGCGCGTGCCCTTCCTGGACCGTGTGGTCTTCGACGTGGCGCAGACGATCCCCCACGAGCTCAAGGTCGGCAACGGGACCACGAAGTACGCCCTGCGCCGCGCCCTGGAGCTCATCGTCCCCGAGCACGTGATCAACCGGAAGAAGCTCGGCTTCCCGGTCCCGCTGCGCCACTGGCTCGCCGGCGACGAGCTCTACGACTGGGCCAAGCGCAACATCGAGGAGTCCAACACCGACCACATCTTCGACAAGGCGCAGGTCCTGGCGATGCTGGACGAGCACCGCGTGTCGATGACCACCGGTTCGGGCCCCGACCACTCCCGGCGCCTGTGGACGGTCATCGCGTTCATGATCTGGCACGGCATCTTCGTCGAGGACCGCATCCACCCGGACATCGACGAGCAGGACTACCCGGTCCAGCTCTAGTCCCCCGCGGCGGTCCCCGCCGCAGTCTCCCCCGGGAAAGACGAAACTCCCCGCACCCAGGTCACTGGGGCGGGGAGTTCGGCCGTCCGGGGCCAGACCGTGAGGTCTAGCTGAACGAGTCGCCGCAGGCGCAGGACCCGCCGGCGTTCGGGTTGTCGATGGTGAACCCCTGGGACTCGATCGTGTCGGAGAAGTCGATCTTCGCACCGGTCAGGTACGGCGCCGACATCTTGTCCACGATCAGCCGGACGCCCTCGACCTCGTCGACGAGGTCTCCGTCCAGGGTGCGGTCGTCGAAGAAGAGCTGGTAACGCAGCCCGGCGCAGCCACCAGGCTGCACCGCGATACGCAGGGCAAGGTCGTCGCGACCCTCCTGGGCCAGCAGGCCGGCGGCCTTACCTGCGGCGGCGCTGGTCAGCTCGACACCGGTGGACTTCTCGGCGGTCTTCTCGGGAGCGGTCATGAATTTCCTCCTCGGTAATGCGGATATGCCCAAACTACTATCCATCAACCATGAAATCCAGTGATCTATTCCCGCACCCGGCCGCACACCGGCCCACCAGCCCCGCCCGGATCATCACCCTCGTTGGTCGGGTGAACCTCCCGTGCTCTAGCCTGTGAGGTGTGAAACTTCCGTGGAAGAAAGACGACGACAGCGAGGTGGCGGCCGGTGACGCCACCCTGGACGGCATCGACGGCGCAGCGGACGACGCCGCCCAGACCCCGAAGGGCTACACCCCCAAGAAGGGACGCCCGACCCCGAAGCGCAACGAGGTCGAGCGCTCCACCGGCGTACGGCGCGTCCACTACGACGCCCCGATGACGCCCAAGGAGGCCCGTCAGCGCAAGAAGGACTACAAGAGCTCGATGTCCAAGGACGAGTACAAGGAGGCCAAGCGCAAGCAGCGCGACGAGGCCGCCGAGTCCCGCCGCAAGGCCAACGAGCGCATGATGGCAGGTGACCCGAACTACCTGCTGGCCCGCGACCAGGGCAAGGAGAAGCTGTTCGTCCGTAACTACGTGGACTCCCACCGTTACCTGATGAACTACTTCCTCCCCCTGGCGCTGATCGTGGTCGTCGTGATGATCCTCGGCACCCGTCTGCCCGTACTCGCGCAGTACCTCAGCCTGTTCATGATGGTGATCATCATCGTGCTCATCGTCGAGGGCCTCTTCCTGGGCCGCAAGGTCAACAAGCTGGTCAATGAACGCTTCGCCGACAACTCCTTCGGCAAGTGGTCGATCGGCTTCTACGCCTTCACCCGTGCCACCATGATCCGCAAGATGCGCACACCCGCCCCCCAGGTGAATATCGGCGACGCGGTCTGATGACCGACCAGCCGGTACTCCAGCACCTCGCCGGGTGGGCGGGGTCGACCGGCTGCGCCGAGGCACTCCGGGAACGGGACGTCCGCCCGGAACTGCTCGTCGCGGCCGCCGACCACGCCATCGCCGACCCTGCCGTGGCCGACCCTGCCGCGGCTGGTCCCGCTGACGGGACGGCGAGCCCGGTGTCGACCCTGCCCTGGGGCCATGCCGTGACAGAGGCCGCCCGGATCGAGTCCGGGGACTCGCCGCTGTCCGCCTTCGCCGAGCAGGCGGGTGTCGACGTCACAGTGACGCAGTTCGACTCCACCGACTCCACCGCCGACGGGGATTCCCCGCACTCCCGGTGGCTGGACGCCGGCGCCGAGACGGCGGACGCCCGTGCCGACTCCGGACGCCCCCTGCTGCTCACCGGCACCGTGGGTGCCGGGGCGACCACGACCGCAGCGGCGCTCATCGGCACGCTGTGCAACGTCGAGCCGGTGAAGGTGGTGGGACGCGGAGGCGGCCCCACCCCGATCACCGACGAGCAGTGGAAGCACAAGACCGTAGCGGTGCGCGACCTGATGTTCCGTACCCGGTCGCGGCGTCGACGTCCCGTCGACGAGACGGCCGTACGTGAGATCCTCGACGAGATCGGCTCCCCCGACATCGCCTTCCTCACGGGCCTGCTGTCGCAGTCCGCCGTGCGACGCACCCCGGTCGTCCTCGACGGCGTGACGGGTCTCGCGGCGGCACTTCTCGCCGACGCGGTGTCCCCGGGCACTGCCCGCTGGTGGCTCGTTCCGGACGCGTCCACCGAGCCGGCGTCGGCGCCGGCACTGCGTCGCCTGGACCTGACGCCCGTCATCGACCGGGCGCTCGGCGCCCCGGCCGCGGCGTCCGGCCTGCTCGTGCTCCCCCTGTTGTCCGCGGCCTGCGCCGTGAACTAGCGCCCTGCACTAGCGCCCAGGACCAGCCCCAGGCAGACAGCAACCCCGTGAGGTCGGCGCCACCGACCTCACGGGGTTGTTCCGTGCGTCCTACGCCTGGACGAGGGTGTGGTTCCACCCGTGGGTGTCGTCCACAGTGCCGCGCTGGATGCCGGTCAGCCGCTCGCGCAGGCGCATGGTGATCTCGCCCGGCTCGCCGCCGTTGATCTGGAACTCGCCGTCACGGTCCTTCACGGTGCCGACCGGGGTGATCACCGCGGCGGTGCCGCAGGCGAAGGCCTCCGCCATCTCGCCGGACGCCGCGGTGCGCCGCCACTCCTCCACGGTGAAGCGACGCTCGGTGACCTTCAGTCCCTCGTCCGCGGCGAGCTGGAGCAGGGAGTCGCGGGTGACACCGGGCAGCAGTGAACCGGAGAGCTCCGGGGTGACCAGCTCTGCCGGGCCGCCGTCGGTACCGCCGAAGATGAAGGCGAGGTTCATGCCGCCCATCTCCTCCACGGTGGTGTGCGTGGCGGCGTCCAGCCACACGACCTGGTCGCAGCCCTTCTCCTCGGCGTACGCCTGCGCGGCCAGGGAGGCGGCGTAGTTGCCGGCGAACTTCGCGGCGCCGGTCCCTCCCGGGGCGGCGCGCACGTACTCGGTGGACAGCCACACGCTGACCGGGGTGACCCCGCCCTTGAAGTAGGCGCCCGCCGGCGAGGCGATCACGTAGTAGCTGTAGCTCGACGAAGGGTGCACGCCCAGGCCGACCTCGGTGGAGATCAGGAAGGGGCGCAGGTACAGCGCCGCCTCACCGCCGGCGGCGGGGACCCACTCGCGGTCGACGTCGGTCAGCTGCGCCAGCGACTCCAGGAACAGGTCCTCCGGGACCTCCGGCATGGCGATGCGCCGGGCGGAGGAACGGATCCGGTCGGCGTTCTTCTCGGGGCGGAAGGTGGCGATCGAGCCGTCCGGCTGGCGGTACGCCTTGAGGCCCTCGAAGATCGCCTGCCCGTAGTGGAACACCGACGTCGCCGGGTCCATCGGCACCGGGGCGTAGGGCACGACCCGCGCATCGTGCCAACCGGCGTCCTCGGTCCAGTCCACGACGACCATGTGGTCGGTGAAGTACGTGCCGAACCCCGGGTTGGTGAGTACGTCGGCGATCGTGCCGGACGCGGTGGGGTTCTCCGTCAGTGTGCGGGAGAAGACGGGGGACGATGAGTTGTCGGGCGCGGAATCAGACATGGCCTGTATCTTAGACCCGTCGGTTCCTTCCCGAAACACAAGCCCGGGACACATGCCCGCAGGGGACCGCCCACGACCACTCCGACCAACACTGAGGTGAAGGATGACATCCGCACGCCTGCCCCGGGGCACCATGCCGCCACTCGAACTGCTCACCGACACCACGACGGTCGCCGGTGCGGACGTGGACGTGCTGGTCGTCCCGTCCTTCTCCGGGGACAACGGTGTCGAGATGTCCGTCGGCTCCTCCGCCTTCGACCGGGAGACCCAGGTGGCGATCTGGAAGTCGCTGGTGGCAGCCGGGGCGTCCGGACGCGCCGGCGAGACGTCCCCCCTGCCCACCGTCCCGGGTATCGCGGCGCGTCGGCTGCTGGCCGTCGGCCTCGGTGACGCCGACGCCCTGACCGACGAGGGGCTACGCACGGCGGCCGGGGAGGCGTCCCGCGCGCTCGGCCGCATGGCCGCCACGAGCGCCCCCACAGGGGCCTCCACGGGGACCCCCGGCTCCGCCGGCATCAGCGCCCTGAGCCTGCTGGGCACCCTC
Organism: Corynebacterium sp. AOP36-E1-14; assembly: GCF_052377495.1. Taxonomy (NCBI): domain Bacteria; kingdom Bacillati; phylum Actinomycetota; class Actinomycetes; order Mycobacteriales; family Corynebacteriaceae; genus Corynebacterium; species Corynebacterium sp. AOP36-E1-14. Next base: position 29,957 of record NZ_JBQSWV010000006.1, on the reverse strand, counting down.
GGCACCGGGCCCGCCACCGAGGGCCACGGCCTCGGGGCGTACACCTACACGGGCTTCAGGAGCATTCAGGACGCTGCGCAGGACGCCGTGCTGGACGCCGGGGGCATCGCGCGGCTCATCGTCGCCGCCCCGTCCGGGCCGACGGCGGCGGACGCCGCGCGGGAGGACTTCTCCCACGCCTGCGTCGTGATCGAGGCGGTGAGCTGCGCCCGCGACCTCGTCAACGCGCCGGCGAACGTCCTGTACCCGCAGAGCTACGCCGAGGTCATCTCCGGGCTGGCCACACAGTCCGGGCTCGAGGTCGAGGTGCTCGACGAACAGGACCTGGCGGAGCAGGGGTTCGGGGCGATCATCGGCGTGGGCCGCGGGTCCACCCACCCGCCGCGCCTGGTGCGGGTGTCGTACCGGCCGGACGCCACGGTGTCCGGTTCCTCCCCCGCCGCGCCGCACGTCGCGCTCGTCGGCAAGGGTGTGACCTTCGACACCGGCGGGATCTCGTTGAAGCCCGCGCCGCGCATGGACAACATGATCTCCGACATGGGCGGTTCGGCGGCGGTGGTCGCCGCCGTGGTCGCCGCGGCGGAGCTGGAGCTCCCGGTGCAGGTCACCGCGACCGTGCCGCTGGCGGAGAACATGCCCGACGGCACCGCCACCCGCCCCGGTGACGTCCTGCGCCACTACGGCGGGACGACGACCGAGATCCTCAACACCGACGCCGAGGGGCGCCTGATCCTCGGTGACGCCATGGCCCGCGCCGCCGAGGACGACCCCGACTTCCTCGTGGAGACCTCCACGCTCACCGGTGCCCAGGTCCGCTCCCTCGGCGACCGCGTGCCGGCGGTCATGGGCTCACCGGTGTTCCGCGACCGGGTGTCCGCCGTCTCACGGGCCACCGGCGAGGACGCCTGGCCGATGCCCCTGCCCGCGGAGATCGCCCGCGACATCCGCTCCGACGTGGCGGACCTGCGCAACACCGGCAAGAAGCCCTGGGGCGGCATGGCCGCCGCCGGCCACTACCTGGCGGCGTTCGTGCCGGATGGTCTGCCGTGGGTGCACATCGACGTGGCCGGGCCGTCGTACAACACCGCCGGCGCCCACGGGTACACGCCGCGGCGCGGGACCGGTGTGCCGGTCCGCACGATCATCGCGCTCCTGGAGGAGCTCTCCGCGACGACGGCCGACGACCCCGCCTGACTCACTCCCCGTCCGCGCGGCGCTCCTCGAAGCGCGCCCGGCGCTCCTGCTGCTCGAGACGCTTGCGGATGATCCGGTCGCGTTCGATCCGGTCGCGCATGCGCTGCGGGTAGCCGGTCTTCTCCGCGTCGAACAACCGGACACCGGTGACGTCGGCCACCTCGTCCACGCCGCGGGGACCGCCGATACGCCGGCGCGTCCACTCCCCGGTGGCGTCCACGAGCACCACGGACATCTCGTTGACCAGCGTCTCAGGCTCCACGAACCCCTCCACCCCCTGGCGCTGCGCAGCCCAGTGGCGCAGGTAGTCGAGGTCGTGTTGCCGTGCCTTACCACCCGGGGCCCGGGGCGGGCGGGGTCCGGAACGACGTGATCGGCCAAAGATGTTGAACACGTCACCGATACTAGGTGAACTCCGTACATCCCGACCACGGCCCCGGCTCAGGTCGACTCAGAGCCGGCCTGGGACGGGTCAGGCCCCCGGTTGTGGGAACCCCGTGCCAGCAGAACGACTCCAGCAGCGGTACCATATATAGTATTCGGTCAGAGACCACTTCTCTGTTTTTCTCTGCGTACTTCTCTGGGTACCGCGGACCGATCCACGTACTCCACATCTGTACCCCGTCGTTAACTAGGAGCTTCAACACCATGGCGCACTCCGTCGAAATGCCCGAGCTGGGCGAATCCGTCACAGAAGGCACTGTCACCCAGTGGCTGAAGAAGGTCGGCGACACCGTGGAGGTCGACGAACCCCTGCTCGAGGTCTCCACGGACAAGGTCGACACGGAGATCCCCTCCCCCGCCTCCGGTGTTCTGCTGAAGATCATCGCCGACGAGGACGACACCGTTGACGTCGGTGCCGTCATCGCCGAGATCGGTGAGGAGGGCGAGACCGCAGGTTCCGCCGACTCCGCTGACTCCGCTGACGAGGAGCCGGCCGAGGAGCCTGCCGACGAACCGGCCGAGGAGCCGGCTGCAGAGCCGGCCGCGGAGTCCAAGCCCGCAGCGTCCAACGGCGGTGGCGCGGGCACCGACGTGACGATGCCGGAGCTCGGCGAGTCCGTCACCGAGGGCACCATCACCCAGTGGCTGAAGAAGGTCGGCGACGAGGTCGAGGTCGACGAGCCCCTCCTGGAGGTCTCCACCGACAAGGTCGACACCGAGGTTCCGTCCCCGGTCGCGGGTACGCTGCTGGAGATCCTCGCCGAGGAGGACGACACCATCGACGTCGGCGGTGTGATCGCCCGCGTGGGCGACGCCTCCGCCGCACCGGCCGAGGAGCCCGCCAAGGAGCCGGCCCCGGAGCCCGAGAAGGAGCCGGAGAAGAAGGCCGAGCCCGCCAAGGAGTCGGCACCGGAGCCCAAGAAGGAGGCCCCGAAGAAGGAGGAGCCCAAGGAGGAGAAGGCTCCCGCGTCCGACGCCGGCGAGCCCTCCGACGGCAACCTGCCCTACGTGACCCCGCTGGTGCGCAAGCTCGCCGAGAAGCACGGCGTGGACCTCTCCTCCGTGGAGGGCACCGGTGTCGGTGGACGCATCCGTAAGCAGGACGTCCTCGCCGTCGCCGAGGGTGGCTCCACCAAGAAGGCCGAGAAGGCTCCCGCCAAGGGCGTCGACCCGGAGAAGGCGTCGCTGCGCGGCACCACCCAGAAGGTCAACCGCATCCGTGCGATCACCGCGAAGACCACGCTGGAGTCCCTGCACGGTGCGGCCCAGCTCACGCAGGTCCACGAGGTCGACATGACCCACGTCGCCGAGCTGCGCAAGGCGTCCAAGGCCGCCTTCCAGGACAAGCACGGCCTGAACCTCACGTTCCTGCCGTTCTTCGCCAAGGCCATCGTGGAGGCGCTGGTCGCCCACCCGAACGTGAACGCGTCCTACAACGCCGACACCCAGGAGATGACCTACCACGGCAAGGTGAACCTCGGCATCGCCGTGGACACCAAGGACGGCCTGCTGTCCCCGGTCATCCACGACGCGCAGGACATGTCCCTGCCGGAGCTGGCCCAGGCCATCGCCGACATCGCCGACCGGGCCCGCAACAAGAAGCTCAAGCCGAACGACGTCACCGGTGGCACCTTCACCATCACCAACATCGGCTCCGAGGGCGCGCTGACCGACACCCCGATCCTGGTCCCGCCGCAGGCCGCGATGATCGGCACCGGCGCGATCCGCAAGCGCCCGGTCGTCATCACCGAGGACGGCTCGGACAGCATCGCCATCCGCAGCATGGTCTACCTGCCGATGACCTACGACCACCAGGTCGTCGACGGTGCTGACGCCGGACGGTTCCTGACCACCGTCCGCGACCGCCTGGAGAACATCGACTTCAGCTCCGACCTGGAGATCGGAGTCCGCTCCTGACCCCGTCCTACCCCGTCCCCGCACTTGTGCGGCGGCGGGGTAGAGTCGTTAGTCATGGGATATCAACACGGATCCATCCGGCTGTCGGACTCTCCGGTCACCGTCGACGACCTCGGGACGGTGGACTACCTGTCCACCTGGGACCGTCAGGCCGAACTCGCCCGCCGCCGTGCCGACGGCGAGATCGACGACACCGTGCTCCTGCTCCAGCACCCGCCGACCTACACCGCCGGCAAACGCACCCAGCCCGAGGACCTGCCCACCAACGGCCTGCCCGTCGTCGACGTGGACCGCGGTGGCCGGATCACCTGGCACGGGCCGGGGCAGCTCGTCGCCTACCCGATCGTGAAGCTCGCCGACCCGATCGACGTGGTCGACTACGTCCGTCGGATCGAGGAGGCCGTCCTCGCGACGTGCCGTGAGGTCGGGCTGGAGAACGCCGGACGCGTCCCCGGACGCTCCGGCGTGTGGCTGCCCGCCGGGCTGCGCCGCGGCGAGCTCGTCCCCGCCCGGAAGGTCGCCGCCGTCGGCATCCGCGTCACCCGCGGGGTCACGATGCACGGTGTGGCACTGAACTGCGACAACACCCTGGAGTACTACGACCACATCGTGCCCTGCGGCCTGGCGGACACCGGGGTGACCACCCTGTCGGAGGAACTGGGCCGCGACGTGACCGTCGCCGACGTCACCGGGATCTTCACCGGACACCTGCTCGACGCACTGGACGGGGCGCTCGAGATGTCGGAGGTGGACGTCCCGGAGGAGCTCGCACACGGCGCCGTACCGTCCTGAACAGGCTTTTTGGTCTGCTTTCGACGATGGGAGTCAGTTAGCGTCACTGAACGATGCAGCGTAGGGTGGGGGCCGTGACTGTTACATCAGACGGACGACGACTTCTCCGCATCGAGGCGAAGAACTCCCAGACCCCCATCGAGCAGAAGCCGCGGTGGATCCGCACGCAGGCCAAGATGGGCCCGGAATACCGTGACATGAAGTCCCGGGTCGCCGGTGCCGGGCTGCACACGGTGTGCCAGGAGGCCGGCTGCCCCAACATCCACGAGTGCTGGGAGGAACGCGAGGCGTCCTTCCTCATCGGTGGCGACACCTGTTCTCGTCGATGTGACTTCTGCCAGATCAAGTCCGGCAAGCCCACCCCGCTGGACCGTGACGAGCCGCGCCGCGTGGCGGAGAACATCCGCGAGATGGACCTGCGCTACGCCACCATCACCGGCGTGACCCGCGACGACCTCGACGACGAGGGCGCGTGGCTGTACGCCGAGATCGTGCGCAAGGTCCACGAGGTCAACCCGCACACCGGCGTGGAGAACCTCACCCCGGACTTCTCCGCGAAGCCCGACCTGCTGGCCGAGGTCTTCGAGGCACGCCCCGAGGTCTTCGCCCACAACCTGGAGACCGTGCCGCGCATCTTCAAGCGCATCCGTCCGGCCTTCCGCTACGACCGGTCCCTGGAGGTCATCCGTGCCGCCCGTGACTTCGGCCTGGTGACGAAGTCGAACCTGATCCTGGGCATGGGTGAGACGGCCGAGGAGGTGCAGTCCTCCCTGACCGACCTGAAGGACGCCGGCTGCGACATCATCACCATCACCCAGTACCTGCGCCCGACCTCGATGCACCACCCGATCGAGCGGTGGGTGAAGCCGGAGGAGTTCATGGAGCACTCCGAGTTCGCCAAGGAGCTCGGCTTCGGTGCGGTCATGTCCGGCCCGTTGGTCCGTTCGTCCTACCGTTCCGGGCGTCTCTACGCCGAGGCCAAGGCCGCCCGCGGCGAGTCGCTTCCGGACAACCTCGCCCACCTCGGCGAGACCCTGGGGTCCACCACCAGCCAGGAGGCCAGCACCCTGCTGGACAAGTACGGCCCGTCGGTCGAGACCCCGGTCTCGTCCGCCCGGTAAGTTGTTCCCCGCCCCGGCGGATGGCCGTTGTCGGTCCTGGGGCTCCGATGTTCTAAGGTAGGCGGTATGGCGAAGGATCCCCGGGAGAAAGAAAACAAGCGGCTCGAGAAGGCCGCCAAGAAGTCACGTCGCAAGCAGACGCGAGGCCAGATGTGGCAGGCCTTCCAGATGCAGCGCAAGAAGGACAAGAAGCTCATCCCCTACATGCTGCTGGGGTTCCTTGTCCCGGTGCTGGTCATGCTGGGGCTCAGCTACTTCTTCGGCTGGTGGTGGCTGAACCTCATCGTGGGTATCGCCATCGGTGTGATGGTGGGCTTCTGGGTCTTCTCCCGCCGTCTGCAGGCCGGTGTGTACGACCAGATCGAGGGCGAGGCAGGTGCCGCCGGTTGGGCGCTGCAGAACCTGCGTGACGGTGTCGGCGTCAAGTGGATCACCGAGACCGCCGTGGCCTCGAACACCCACATGGACGCCATCCACCGCGTGGTCGGCGTGCCCGGTGTGGTGCTCGTCGGCGAGGGAAGCCGGCACCGTCTGAAGCCGATGATGGCCCAGGAGCGCAAGCGTCTGGCCCGCATCCTCGGCAACACCCCGATCTACGACGTGTACGTCGGCGAGGGTGAGGACGAGGTCCAGATCCGCAAGCTGCAGAACCACCTGGTCCGTCTGCCGCGCAACATCAAGAAGAACGAGGTCGACGGCCTCAACAGCAAGGTGGAGTCGATCGCCCGCCTGCACTCGCGTGAGTCGATGCTCCCGAAGGGTCCGATGCCGCGCAACGCCGCGAACCCGGCCGGCGTGAACCGCCGTGCCCGTCGCGCCGCCCAGCGCAACAAGAAGGGCTGACCCCTCTCCCAGAGGGCCTGAAGAACCCCCGGGGACCGTCCGACACGTGGACGGTTCCCGGGGGTTCCTCGTACGTCGCGCCGCAGTGCACGAAACCCCGCGCGGATGTCGGTCTGAGGGGTCAGGACCACCATCCGCGCGGGGTTTCGTGTGCGAGGTCCGCGACGGTCAGCGGGTGCGGATCACCGCGGTACCCGTCGCCCGGTCGTGCATGCCGCGACTGTCGGTGTCCTGGATCAGCGGCGGGAACAGGAAGATGGTCAGCACGGTGCGCACCACCGCGCGCACGAAGCCGACACGGGCGTCCGGGTCGTCCACGCGGGCGACGCCGATGCCGAGCAGTGCGTGGCCCGGTGACTGCCCGAACAGCCACACCGTGACGACCCGCCACACGACCCAGACCATCAGCACCACGGTGGACACCCCGCCCAGCGCGTCGGTCATCTGGGTGATGAAGAAGGCGATGCCGTAGCAGATCAGCCAGTCCACCAGAAGAGCCAGCGTGCGCGGGAAGATCGGGGAGACCGAGCCCGGCCCGGACGCAGGCAGTCCGAGCAGTTTGCCCGGGTAGGAGCTCAGGTCGTGGGGGTCCTCGTACTTGCCGGGGACCTGGGGCCCCTCCAGCCAACTCGGTTGCCGGGCACGGTCCTCCCGCATGCCTTTGCGACGCTGACGACGCTCATCACCGGTACCACTGCTGTTCTGCCGTTTCGCCATGATGCTCAAGCGTACCGGCCCTGTGACGGCCCCCCAATTCTGCGGTGGTACACCCCGACTGTGCACACCCGAATGCCACTGCCCGTATCCTTGAGGTCACGCCCCGGCCGGGGACGACCATTTCGGCCCCGGAGCGCAACCCCTTTCGTCCCACCGGCAGTGACGACCAGTTACACGCCGGTAACATTGGATTGACATTAGGGCAACAACCCCACAATAGAATCGCTCCCGACGCACCCGGCAGGGTGAAATCCCATCGTGAGACAACGAGACAACGAGTTGGGTCGAACATGACTGCAAGGAGTCCAGAAGTGGCATTTAAGACGGCCGAAGAGGTCACGAAGTACATCGCGGACAACGACATCGAGTTCGTCGACGTCCGATTCACTGACGTCCCCGGCGTGGAGCAGCACTTCACCATTCCCGCGGCCGCCTTCGACGAGGACGCCATCGAGACCGGCCTGGCCTTCGACGGCTCCTCGGTCCGCGGCTTCACCACCATCGACGAGTCGGACATGAACCTGCTGCCCGACCTGGCGACGGCGAAGGTCGACCCGTTCCGCAAGACCAAGACCCTGAACGTGAAGTTCTTCGTCCACGACCCGTTCACCCGTGAGCCCTTCTCCCGGGACCCGCGCAACGTCGCCCGCAAGGCCGAGGAGTACCTCGCGTCCACCGGCATCGCCGACACCTGCAACTTCGGCCTGGAGGCCGAGTTCTACCTCTTCGACAAGGTGCGCTACTCCGCCGACCAGAACTCCGCGTTCTACGAGGTCGACTCCAACGAGGGCTGGTGGAACCGCGGTAAGGACACCAACACCGACGGCACCCCGAACACCGGCTACAAGACCCGCGTCAAGGGCGGTTACTTCCCGGTCCCGCCGTACGACCAGACCGTGGACGTGCGCGACGAGATGGTGAAGAACCTCGCGGCCTCCGGTTACGACCTCGAGCGCTTCCACCACGAGGTGGGCACCGGTGGACAGCAGGAGATCAACTACAAGTTCAACACCCTGCTGCACGCCGCCGACGACCTGCAGTCGTTCAAGTACATCATCAAGAACACCGCCGCCGCCCACGGCAAGTCGGCGACGTTCATGCCGAAGCCGCTGGCCGGTGACAACGGTTCGGGCATGCACGCCCACCAGTCGCTGTGGAAGGACGGCAAGCCGCTGTTCCACGACGAGGCAGGCTACGCCGGCCTGTCCGACCTGGCCCGCTACTACATCGGCGGCATCCTGCACCACGCCGGTGCGGTCCTGGCGTTCACCAACCCCACGCTGAACTCCTACCACCGTCTGGTGCCGGGCTTCGAGGCCCCCATCAACCTGGTCTACTCGCAGCGTAACCGCTCCGCCGCGGTACGTATCCCGATCACCGGCTCCAACCCGAAGGCCAAGCGCCTCGAGTTCCGCGCGCCGGACCCCTCGGGCAACCCCTACCTGGGTATGGCAGCGATGATGCTCGCCGGCCTCGACGGCATCAAGAACCGCATCGAGCCGCACGCCCCGGTCGACAAGGACCTCTACGAGCTTCCCCCGGAGGAGGCCGCCACCATCCCGACCGCGCCGACCTCCCTCGAGGCCGCGCTGAAGGCCCTGGAGGACGACAACGAGTTCCTCACCGAGGGTGGCGTCTTCACCGACGACCTGCTGGAGACCTACATCGCGTACAAGTACGAGAATGAGATCTCCCCGGCCCGTCTGCGCCCGACCCCGCACGAGTTCGAGCTGTACTACGACTGCTAGTCCGGTACACCTCGACGGCACGGAGCCGAACCCCCGCCACACGTTCTTGTGGCGGGGGTTCTCCCGTATGTCTGCCGGACGCCCTGCCGGTCGCCCGGACGACGCCCCCGCGTCACGTGCCGGATCCGTCCCTCCGCCGGCACGCGAAGACCGAATCCGGCACGCGGCGCGGGGTGCTCCGTGTGGTGCCCCGTCCTAGCCGTAGGTGAACAGTTGGTTGTTCAGCAGCGCACTCGGCGTATCCACCAGCCCCTTGGACGCCACACCCTCTCCCCTGGCCTCGAGTACGCCGCCGTAGAGCTGCCGGAAGCCGGTCAACGCCGCCGCGTAGTGGCTGACCGCGGTCTCGTAGGTCACGCCGATGCCACCGTGCAGCTGGATCGACTCCTCGGCCACCACCCGGGCCTGCCGGGCGAGGAAGACGTAGCTGTCCAACGCCGCGGCCTCGAGCTCCTCAAGACCAATTTCGCCGTTGTCTGCCGCCTCTGCCGTCTCCGCCATGGCCGCAGCCCACAGGGCGGTGGAACGGGCCAGCTCCACGTCCGAGTACAGCTGGGCGGCCCTGTGTGTCAGCACCTGGAAGTTGTTGAGGGTCACGCCGAACTGCTTGCGGACCTTCAGGTACTCCACGGTCCGCGTCATCGCCGCGCCCATCAGCCCCGCCGCCCGACCGCCCTCGACGACACGCGCCAGTGCGACGGCACGGCGCAGAGCCTGTTCCGGCGCCTGTTCCGGTGCCTGCTCCGAGCCGTCGCCGTCGAGCCGCTCGGCCGGGGCGTCGCGGAACTCCACACTCCCGACCGGGGCCCACTGCGCGTCACGGTGGACGCTCACCGTCACGCCGTCGTCGGCGGTGACGAGGTAGACGCCGAGGGCACCGTCCTGCACCGCGGTGACGAGGAAGGCGTCCACGTCGCCGGGGGCGGCGACCGCCCGCTTGGTGCCGCTGAGCCGACCGTCGACGACGGTGGCGCCACGCGGGTCGGACCAGCCCGTGCCCGCTTCGGCGTGGGCGAGCGCCACGAGCCGCTCACCGGTGGCGATGCCCGGCAACCATGTCGACTTCTGGTCCTCTGAGCCGAGGTCCTGCAGCAGCCACGCCGGGACGTGCGCCAGGTCGGTGACCGGTTCGGGGACGGCGAGGTCGCCGAGCACGCCGGCGGCGGCGTAGGCCTCGCCCACGCCCGCCCCCGCGCCGTCGTACCTCTCGTCGATGACGAGGCCCGTCATCCCGAGTTCCGCGGCCTGCCGCCAGAGGTCCCGGCGGAAGGTGAGCGCCCCGTCCGGGGCGTCGGCACCACTGGTGGGGTCGTCCTCGGCGCCGGAGAAGACGCTGCGGACGGAGTCGGCGAGCATGCGCTGCTCGTCTGTCAGGGAAAGATCCATGGTCGTGTCGCTCCTAGAGTCCGAGGATGGCCTTGGCGATGACGTTCGCCTGGACCTCGTTGGTGCCCCCGTAGATGGAGACCTTGCGGTTGTTGAGGTAGCGCACGACGGCATCGCCGTGCTCGTCCCCGTGCTCGTCACCGGTGATCTCGACGGCGTCGCTGCCGAGCGCCTCGACGGCCAGCTCGTTGATCTCCTGGAGCAGGCGGCTGCCCTCGATCTTCAGCATCGAGGACAGCGGGCTGGGCTTACCGTCCGTGCTCGTGGCGGTCACCCGCAGCTGCGTGGCCTCGACCGCCTTGAGCCGCAGCTTCACGTCGTAGAGGCGGTCGCGGAACAGGGGGTCGTCGATCACGCAGCGCCCGCCGAGGGTGCGCTGCGCCGCCGCCTCCACGACGTCGGCGTACTGGCGTTGGCTCGTGCCGACCTGGGTGATGCCGTTGCGCTCGTTGCCGAGCAGGAACTTGGCGTAGGTCCAGCCCTTGTTCTCCTCTCCGACGAGGTTCTCCACCGGGATGCGCACGTCGGTGAAGAAGAACTCGTTGACCTCCACGGACCCGTCGATCAGGCGGATGGGGCGGCGCTCGATGCCCGGGGTGTCCAGGTCGACGAGCAGAAAGGAGATCCCCTGCTGCTTCTTCGGCGCCGAGGGGTCGGTACGGGCCAGCAGGAACATCCACTCGCCGTACTGGCCCAGCGTGGTCCAGGTCTTCTGCCCGTTGACCACGTAGTGGTCGCCGTCGCGCACGGCGGTTGTCGACAGGCCCGCCAGGTCGGAGCCTGCGCCGGGTTCGGAGAAGCCCTGCGCCCACCAGATGTCCAGGTTGGCGGTCTTCGCCAGGAACCGGTCCTTGATCTCCTCGCTGCCGAACGCGGCGATCACGGGGCCGACCATGCCGGTGTTGAAGGCCAGCGGTTCAGGGATGCCGGCCCGCTGCAGTTCGTTGGTGTAGATGTGGGACTGGACGGGGGTCCAGTCCTGCCCGCCGTACTCGACCGGCCAGTGCGGGACGGCGACACCGTGGTGGTTCAGGACGCGCTGCGCGGCGACGATGTCGTCGCGGGTGACGTGGCCGGCGCGCATGCGGTCGCGGATCTCCGCGGGCACGTCAGCGAAAATACCGCGGAGTCTGTCGCGGAAGGCGACGTCCTCCTCCGAGAGCTCGAGATTCACGGGCACTGCTCCTCACATATGTGCTGCATCACTGATCTTCATGGAACGTGACCCAGACTACGCCCGCGACCACACGCGGAGACGAAGCAGACGGCGCATCCGGAATAGACCGCACGGTCCACCTGTTGTGGGGAGGGACGGCGACCAGAGACGGCACCGTCACACCACACCAACAGGAGGCACAACATGACGAACATTCTCATCATCGGCGGGCACGGCAAGGTCGGACTGCTGGCAGCACCGAAACTCGTCAAGGACGGCTTCGAGGTCACGTCCCTCATCCGCAACCCCGACCAGACCGCGGAGATCGAGTCGCTCGGCGCCTCCGCCCTGGTCAAGGACGTCACCGCCCTCACCCCGGCACAGTGGGACGACGTACTCGCAGGCTTCGACGTGGTGGTGTGGACCGCCGGCAACGGTGGCCGGGCAGGTCAGGACGTGACCTACGCGGTCGACCGCGACGCCGCCCTGGCCGTCATCGACTCCCTCGAGCGGCTGCGTGACTCCGGCGACGCCGGTACCACGCCCCGCTACATCAACGTCTCCTACGCCGGTGCGCGCAACCACACCGTGCCGGAGAGCGACGACTTCTTCGCCTACGCGGACTCGAAGAAGACCGTCGACGACCGCCTCGTCGCCACCGAGGGCCTGGACTACGTGATCCTCGGCCCGGCCGCGCTCACCGAGGAGCCGGCCGGCGGCTTCGCCCCGGTCACCGCCGACCTGGACCGCGCCGACTCGCACACCGCGCGTGAACTCGTCGCCGACGCCGTGGTGGAGTTCGCCGGACGCGACACCGTGTCCGGTCAGCGCACCGTCGAGTTCGTCGACGGCGAGCGCCCCGTCAGCGAGCTCTAACTCGCCGCACCTCCGCTCAGGGGCCCCGCAGGATCCCCTTGAGCCCCGCCGCCGCGGCCCGCGGGTCGTCGGCGGTGGTCACCCCACGCACGACCACCGCGCGGCGTCCCCCGGCCGCGACGACCGCCGGCAGGGTCGCCTCGTTGACCCCGCCGATGGTGAACCAGGGTTTCGTGCTCCCGGCCGCGTCGAGCATCTCCGCGGTACGGGTCACCAGTTCCAGGCCGGTGGCGGTCCGCCCCGGCTTCGTCGGGGTCTCCCACACCGGGCCGGTGCAGAAGTAGTCCAGTGCGTCGTCCCGCATCGCCGCCCTCGCCTGCTCGGCCGAGTGGGTCGACAGGCCCACCAGCACGTCGGGCCCCACGATCCGCCGCGCCTGCGCGACGCTCAGGTCGTCCTGCCCGACGTGCAGTACGTCCGCCCCCACCAGGACCGCGACGTCCGCCCGGTCGTTGACGGCGACGAGTCCGTCGTGCTCGGCGGCGACGCCGGACAGCACCTGCAGCGCGGCAATCTCCTCGCTGGTACTGACCGAACGGTCACGGATCTGCACGATGTCCACGCCCCCGTCGAAGGCGGCGTGCAGGAAGTCCTCCAGGTCGCCCTGCTCCCGGCGCGCCGTGGTGCACAGGTAGAGCGAGGCGTCCTGCAGTCGGCTGCGACGTCGGGAGCCTGTCGTGGCGGGGTCGTTCGTGCGCTGCTGCGGGTCCATGTGGTGTGATGGTAGTCGTTAAGCGAACGACGGGAGCCCCCGACGCCGGGGCTGAGAGGACCGGGGCACACCGGTCGACCGTTCACACCTGATGCGGATCATGCCGCCGGAGGAACAGAACGCAGATGCCCGACATTCTTGTCGTCGGCGCCGGGGTGATCGGGCTGAGTACGGCCTGGTCGCTACGGCAGGCCGGACACACCGTCACCGTCGTCGACCCCGCCCCGGGGTCCGGCGCCAGCCGTGCCGCCGCCGGCATGCTCGCCGCGGTCAGCGAGGTCGTGCACGGCCACGACCGGATCCGCCCGCTGATGCTCGCCTCCGCCGCCGCCTACCCGGAGTTCATCGCCGGGCTGGAGGACGCCGTGGGCCACCCGGTGGGTTACCGCGCCACTGCCACGCTGGGGGTGGGTGCCACGCGCGGTGACGTGGCGGCGTTGTCCGACCTTGCCGAGGTGCAGCGTGCCGGGGGCATGTCGGTGGAGCAGCTCACCGTGCGGCAGGCCCGGCGGCTGGAGCCTGCGCTGTCTCCGGGGATCGCCGGGGCGTTCCTGCTCGCCGACGACCACCAGGTCGACCCGCGCATGCTGGTGGACGCCCTCCTGGAGGCGCTCACGGCGCCGAACGGCGCGAGCGGCGCGCCCGGCGTCCCGGGCCCGGCGGGAACGCTGCACCGTGGCCGCGTCCGGACCGTCCTGCGTGAGGACGGTAGCGGGGCCGTGACGGGGGTGCTGCTCGACGACGGCACCCGCCTGCACGCCGACACCACCGTGCTGAGCCCCGGTCTCGCCCTGTCCGACATCGGCGGGCTGCCGGAGGCGGCACGCGTCGCGCTGCGCCCGGTGCACGGCGACATCCTGCGCGCCCGCCTGCGCCCGGGGCGTCCTGCACTGCTGGAACGCACCGTGCGCGGCCTCGTGGACGGCCGGCCGGTCTACCTCGTGCCCCGGCAGGACGGGGGCATGGTGATCGGGGCGACCGAACGCGAGGACGGCTTCGACGGCGTCTCCCTCGAGGGCGCCCACCAGCTGCTGCGCGACGCGCAGATCCTGGTGCCCGGTGCCGCCGACCTGGAGCTCACCGAGATGCTCGCCCGCGCCCGGCCCGGCACCCCCGACGACATCCCCTACCTGGGCCCGGTGCCCGGAGACGACGGTGCGGTGGACGGGGTGCTGGTGTGCACCGGCCACTCGCGTCACGGGGTGCTGCTGGCGCCGGTGAGCGCCCGGCTCGTCGGCGCGCTCGTCAGCGACTCTGCCGGCTCTGCGGATCCTGCCGACACCTCCCTGCTCGCCACCACCTCCCTGGAAAGGACCCTGGACCAACCATGAACCAGATCACCGTCAACGGCACGCCGCGCAGCGTGGACCCGCAGACCACGGTCAGCGACGTCGTCTCCGACGTCACCGGACAGGACCCGGACTCCGACCAGCTCGGCGTGGCCGTGGCCCTGGACTCCGGCATCGTGCCGCGCAGCCGCTGGGCCAGCACCGTGACGCCCGACGGCGCGCAGGTCGAGATCATCACCGCGATGCAGGGAGGCTAGGCGCACCGTGAACACCGACGCACTAACCATCGGCTCGAGCACCCTGGGCTCCCGCCTGATCACCGGCACCGGCGGGGCGACCTCCCTGGAGGTGCTGGAGGACGCGCTCACCGCGTCCGGCACGACGATGACCACCGTCGCCCTGCGCCGCTTCGACCCCACCACCGGCACCTCCCTGTTCGGGCTGCTGTCCCGCCTGGGCATCGACGTGCTGCCGAACACCGCCGGCTGCTACACCACCCGCGACGCCCTGCTCACCGCCCGCCTGGGACGAGAGGCGCTCGGCACGAACCGGGTGAAGCTGGAGATCCTCGCCGACGACCGCACCCTGCTGCCCGACGTCGTGGAACTCGTCGACGCCACCGAACAACTCACCGCCGACGGTTTCGAGGTCTACGCCTACACCTCCGACGACCCGGTGGTGGCCCGCACCCTGGAGTCCGCCGGGGCGGTCGCGGTGATGCCGCTGGGCTCGCCGATCGGCACGGGCCTGGGGGTGCTCAACCCGCACAACATCGCCATGATCTGCGAAAACGCCACCGTACCGGTGATCCTCGACGCCGGGGTGGGCACCGCCTCCGACGCGACGCTGGCCATGGAGCTCGGCTGCGACGGGGTGCTGCTGGCCAGCGCGGTGACCCGCGCGCAGGACCCGGCGGCGATGGCCCTGGCCATGCGCCACGCCGTGGAGGCCGGGCGCCTCGCCCGCGGCGCCGGACGCATCCCACGGCGCCCGTGGGCGCGCGGCGCGGTGGCGTCCTCCCCGCAGGACGGGCTGATCGACCCGGCGGGAGTGCAGTGAATCCCCCTGTGAAACCTCTCCCGAATCCCCTCGTCGAACCGGGTCCGCAGCTCACCGCGCAGGAGTCCGCGCGCTACGCCCGGCACCTGAGCCTGCCGGAGATCGGGGTGACCGGGCAGCGTCGGCTCAAGGCGGCCCGGGTGCTCGTCGTCGGCGCCGGCGGGCTGGGCTCGCCGGTGCTGCAGTACCTCGCCGCCGCCGGGGTGGGCACCCTGGGCATCGTGGACGACGACGTGGTGGAGGTCAGCAACCTGCAACGCCAGGTCGTGCACCGCATCGATGCTGTCGGTGAACCCAAGGTCGACTCCGCCGCCGACGCCGTGGCCGGGATCAACCCGCTGGTCACCGTGGAACGACACGGAATGCGCCTGGGGGCCGCACAAGCCGTGGAGCTGGTCGGCGGCTACGACCTCGTCGTCGACGGTGCCGACAACTTCGCCACCCGCTACCTGGTCTCCGACGCCTGCACCCTGACCTCCACCCCGTGCGTGTGGGGCTCGGTGCTGCGCTTCGAGGGCCGGGTGTCGGTGTTCTGGTCGGGCCCCTCGCACGACGGGATCACCTACCGTGACCTGCACCCGGACCCTCCCCCGCCCGGATCGGTGCCCAGTTGCGCCGCCGGTGGGGTTGTCGGGGCACTGCCCGGCACGCTGGGGTCGTTGATGGCGTCCGAGGTGGTGAAGCTAGTCACCGGGTGCGGTGAGCCACTGTACGGACGGGTGCTGCTGCACGATGCGCTGGCGATGAGCTTCCGTGAGCTGCGTGTCCTCCCCGACCCCGAGGCACCCCTGGTCACCTCGGTGCAGGACATGACGCAGGCGTGCTCACCCGGGCCCGGACCCGCTGTGGCTGCGACGGTGTCGGTCGACGAGCTGGACGCCCGGCTGCGGTCCGGCGCGGTGCTGGTGGACGTGCGCGAGGACTGGGAGCGCGACATCGTGTCGATCCCCGGGGCGCGGGCCGTCCCCCTGGCCGCCCTGCAGCAGGCCGGTGCCGACGCCCTGCCGGACGGCGTCGGCGGGCGGGACGTGATCTTCCACTGCCGTTCCGGGGCGCGCTCGGCACTGGCGGTGGACGCCGTGGCGTCCTCCTTCGCCGGACGTGAGGAGTCCGTGACGCACCTGGACGGCGGCGTCCTGGAGTGGGTGCGTGTCCTGCACCCGGGGCTGCCGACCTACTGAGCAGCCTCGTCCGCGCTATCGGCTGTGGCTGTGGCAGTGGCAGTGGCTGCGGCAGTCCGGTCACGCCAGCGTTGCATCTTCACCCTGCTGACCAGCAGGCCCACGATGCCGAACACCCAGACCACCCCGAGGGCGCACCAGGCGAGGCGGAAGTCGCCCCAGGTGTAGTCCCCGCCGTCGGAGACCGCGTCCAGCACCAGCCCGGCGGCCTGGGCCGCGACCATCGCCGCGAGGAAGCCGCCCATGTTCGACAGGCCCGTCGCCGTGGCGGTGAACCTGCGGTCGACCTCCTCACGCACGGTGTCGAAACCGTAGTTCGCCACCGGGGCCAGCCCCGGCACGATGACGTTGACCACCGCGACGGCCACCAGACCACGCGGGTCCGGGGACATGAAGAACACCGCCCAGGTCGTCGCCACGATCAGCGTGGCGACCAGGGTGACCTCGGGGCGTCGGCGCCTGGCCCGCCCCGAGATCACGCCCATCACCGGGCCCAGGACAACGCTGACGACCATGTTGAGCACCAGGATCCCCGAGGCCTGCGACCCGCTCAGGCCCATGCCCAACGTCATCAGGGGCACTCCCCACAGCAGGGTGAAGACGACCTGGCTCATCAGCGTGAAGTGGATGAAGAAGCCGAGCCAGCAGGCGGGCTGGCGGACCACGAAGGCCAACGTGGCCCGGATCCCGCGCCGCTCGTCCCGCCCCCGGTCCGTCCCCCGGTCCTTCCCTGCGTCCGTGAGCGTGCGGTCCGGGAACGGGGAGTCCGCCACCGCCACCCACGCCAGCAGCGCCACCAGCACACTTCCCGCCCCCAGCGACAGGAACGCCGGGGACCAGCCGTAGGCGTGCAGCAGCATCGAGAACGGCACGGCGGACATGAACTGGCCGATGTAGCCGAGCCCACCGGTGAGCTGGGTGAACACCGGGGCCTCACGCGGCGGGATCCAGGCGGGCAGGATCCTCATCACCGACAGGAACGCAGTGGCGTCCGCCGACCCGATGATCACCCGGGCGACGATCGCCACCGGATAGGACGTGGTCAGCCCGAGCAGCACCTGACCGAGACCCATCATCAGCGCGCCGACGACAAGCATGCGGCGGGCACCGAAGCGGTCGATGAGCATGCCCATCGGGATCTGGGCGCAGGCGTAGACCCCGAGCTGCACGGAGGTGAACACGGCCAGCCGGGAGGCGTCGATGTGGAACTGGTCCATGGCCTCGACACCGGCGACACCCAGGGAGGTGCGCCCGGTGATCGCGAGGATGTAGGCGATGACCGCGGCGAACCAGACAACCAACGCCCGTCGGCTCAGCCGTCCGGACGGGACAGTTGCTTCTGCAGTTGAATCGCGCACGTGTGCCCACCTTAGACCACCGTGGCCCTGAGGGGGGCCGTGCCCCCGTCAGGCCAGGGCCATCACACCGCGGACGAGCACGGTGGCCGCGCCCAGCGAGGCGATCGTGACGGCCAGCACGCGGGCCTTCTCCCTCTCGATCCGCCGGGCGAAGACCATGCCCGCGGCGATGCCGATGACCATCGCCACCAACGCCGCCGGCCAGATCCCCCACGGCGTGCCGGAGATGTCGCCGGCGCCGGTGGCTACCTTGATGGCGAAGCTGACCACCCCGGAGACGATGAACAGGGGCTGCAGCGTGGCGGAGAAGGTGCGCTGGTCCCAGCGCGACGCCTGGGCGTAGACCGTGATCACCGGGCCGGCGACACCGGCGAGGGTGTTGCTGAACCCGCCGACGATCCCGGAGATCGCGGCGGGCAGTCTCCCGGACATCGGCGGGATGTAGCGCTTGCCGAAGGTGGTGATCCCCAGGGCGACCAGCAGCAGTGCACCGACGACGATCTGCAGGACCGCCGGGGAGATCACGTGGATGAGCCAGGCCCCCGGCACGGCCCCGACGACCATCACCGAGCCGATCAGGGCGAACTTCCCCCAGTCGATGTCGCGGCGCACGGTGACCGTGGACATCGCGGCGTTGACCGCGGCGATCACGTTGATCACCATGATCCCCTCGACCGGACCGAGGGTGATGCTGAGCACCGGCCCACCGACCAGTCCGACCCCCATGCCGGAGACCCGCTGCATGCACGCCCCCACGAGGACCGCCACGAAGACAAGAAGGATAAGTTCCATTCAGGATAATTTATACCCTTGCGGGGCCCCCGCCCGGCACCGGCCCCACCCCGTCGGCGCCGGGGACCGTACGCGGCCTACGATAAGATCCCTGCTGTGAGTTCACCCCGCCCCGAGACACCCACGCCTCCTGAGTCGGCCGCCGCCCGGCACCGCCGACTGTCCCGCCCGGCCACCGCCGCCGTCGGCTGGGTGCTCGCCCACCTCATCGCCGTGGTGTGGATCGCGGTGGCCGGGACGTCCACCGGCGACGTGCGCTACTACCACTCCGGCCTCGCCGGTCTCGACCCCACCGCGATGGACGAGTACCCCGAGGTCGGCACGTGGCCGGCCCGGATCGTCGAGTGGCTCACCCCCTCGCAGGACGCCTTCGTCGTCGGCTTCGTCGTCCTGTCGCTGCTGGTCTCGGCGTTATTCACGGTGTACCTGTGGCGGGCGGGCACACCGCGGGGCACGGTGTGGCCCGCCTGGTTCTGGATCCTGTTCGCCGCCGGGTCCGGACCGATCTTCCTGACCAGGCTGGACATCTTCCCCGGCATCCTCGTCGCGGGTTTCGCCGCCATGCTCTTCGCCGGCGCCCGCTACTCGCGTCTGGCCACGGTGCTGCTCGCGGTGGCCACGATGATGAAGCTGTGGCCCGGGGTTCTCGGCGCCGCCCTGGTCGGCGGGTTCCGGCGGGCGGGCACCTGGGTGCGCGTGGCCTGGTTCCTCGCCTCGCTGGTGGTGCTGTGTCTGCTGGTCGTCGCCCTCGGCGGGACGGACCGGCTGCTTTCCCCGCTGACCTACCAGGGCGACCGGGGCCTGCAGGTCGAGTCGATCGGTGCCACTCCGTTCATGCTCGCCGCGGGCCTGCACGACCTGATGTCGTCGTCCGCCAACCCCTGGACGGTCAGCTACGCCAGCTCGAAGAGCTACGAGATCGCCGGACCCGGTGTGGGGGTGGCGCTGACGGTGCTGACCCTGCTGACCGCGGCGAGCATCCTGCTGGCGCTCGGGTGGGCGCTGCGCCGCCTGCTGCGCGACGACTGGACGCCCGGGCGGGCGGTGACCTTCGCGATGATGCTGATCATGCTCATCATCGTGACGAACAAGGTGTTCTCCCCGCAGTACCTGGCGTGGATCGCACCGATCGCCGCGGTGGCCCTGCTGGTCAGCCGGCGGGCCGGTGGCGGCAGCACCACCAGCACCATCGGCACCATTGTCGCCGTGGAGATCCTCGTCGCCGCGCTGCTGACCACCCTGGTGTACCCGGTGTTCTACGACTGGTTGATCGCCAACCCGCCGGACTTCGCCGCCACCGTGGTGCTGGCCTTGCGCAACGTGGTCGTCCTCGTACTCACGGCGACCTGCGCCTGGTGGGCGCTCAGGCCTGCGGGGCACCCCGGGTGGAGCGAGGACGCTCCGGCGCCGGCAGACTCCGCGCGCGCAGCCGGCTGACCAGGTCGGTCGCGTCGACGTCGGTGAGGTCACGTCCGGCCATCATCACCGGACCGGGCACCAGGTCGAATCGCACACCGGCCAGGCCCAGGACCTTCTGCACCGGACCGCTGCGCAGCGTGAGCTCCTGGATGTGCGCCGGGGAGATCACCGACACCACCCGGCGCAACCGTCCGCGGTGCGACACCACCGCACGCAACTGCCCCTCCCGGTGCAGGGACGTGTCGCTGGACGGGGTGCTGGACGGGTCTGTGACCAGCGTGACGCTCTGGCGGGTGCGGTCCACCGGCGAGACCCACCTCGCAGACGGCGGGCTGAGGTAGGTGCGCACCCCGGCGCCGGACGCCGCGTCCTGCGCCCCGTCGAGCCCGTCGGGACGGCCCTGCGGGTGCGCGACAGCGGTGATCTCCGGAGTCGACAGCGGGCTGAGGAGTTCGAGCACGTGCAGCGCCACGGGCAGTTCGCCCACCGGCAGCACCGTGGTGGTGGACCCCTTCGAGCCCTCACCGTTGCCGTAGCCGGCGACGTCGACCCGTACCTTCCACCAGCCCAACAGCCGCCACACCAGGGGTTGCGACACCTCCACGGCATGCACCCGGCCCAGCGGGATCGACTGACTGCGACGTTCCGACAACCCGAAGGTGATGCCGAGGATGTCGCCGTCGAGCTTCGCGGTGAACCGCCAGCTGGCGTTGAGCACACCCCAGAACCACGGCACCGCACCCGCCAGCGCGGGCAGCAGGACCGCCGCGCCGGCCGGGGTCGCCACCGAGACGACCACACCGACCACCACCAGCAGCGAGGACCCGGACAGGGCCGCGGCCACGACCGAGCGGGTGATCGGGATCGTGGGCACCACGGTCCGGGCGGTGTCCTCGCCCGACCCCGCAGACGCAGTCGCAGTCGCAGTTGCGGGGCCGTCGTGGCGCTCCGGGAACTCGTCGGCGCCCTCCGGCGTCCCGTTGACCAGGTGCAGCAGGTCGGCGCGCAACGTCTCGGCGTCGGCCCGCGGCAGGTACTCCACGTTGACCGAACTGTCCGACCCGCCGGCGGTCTCCACCCGCACCCCGGCCAGACGGAACAGTCGCGGGGCCAGCGGCTCGACCACGTCCACGGCCTGGACCCGGTCGAAACGTGCCGTGCGCAGCTGGCGGGACAACACGCCGCGACGGACCGCGATCTCCTCGTCGGTGATGCGGTAGCCGGTGGCGCGCCACCACGGCAGGGACACCACCCAGCCGACGAAGAACACCACCGGCAGCGCGACCACCGCCACCAGGACGACCAGGGCGGTGGGCAGTGAGGTGTCCGCCAGCAGGTCACGCAACCGTCCCAGGGTCTCGGCCTGCTGTGCCAGCAGCACGGCGGCGATACCCACCAGCACGGCCCACATGCGCAGCAGCGGACTCAGCGGGTGGACGCGCCGCCAGCGGTCTCCCTCCGGATCTCCCGCCGGTTCTTCCACCGCAGCCTGGGTGCTCACAGTCCGCTCATCCTCTCGCGCGCGGCGACGGACAGCCGGTCGCGCAGCGCGTCGGCGTCGGCACCGGTGAGTCCGACGACGGTGGAGTCGCTGGTGGACGAGGCGGTGTTGAGCTTCACCTTCTTCAGGTCGAAGAGCCGGTCGACCGGCCCGGCGGTGACGTCCACGTACTGGATCCGCCCGTAGGGCACCACGGTGAAGGTCCGCCACAGCCGTCCCTTGGTGATCAGCAGTTCGTCCTCGGTCTCCAACCAGCGCCGCCGCCTGGCCTGGGTGGGGATGAACCACACCTGCCAGCAGAGGACGGCCACCAGGACCGCGGCGATGATCCACAGGGTCAGGGCGAGTCCGTCGGAGGCGAGCACCGCGCCGACGACGACCGCGACCAGCGGGATGACCGTCCACGGGAGGTCGCAGACGTAGCGGGCCGGCACGTAGCGTGGGGCCACCCGGTTCATCGAGTCGGGCGGGGAGAGCGGCGTGATGTCACCGGAGGAAGTGGCTGTGGTCATGGCCCTCATTCTCCCACAAGGTCACAGGGTCAGCGCACGGTGTACGCCTGCAGCGGCCTCCGACACGTAGCCGCCGCCGAAGACCGCGGCGTGCAGGTAGAGCGCCTGCAGGCGGTGCAGCTCAAGGAGGTCACGCCAGCCGGCGTCCAGCTCGGCGGCCTCCGCGTAGGCGCCGAGGACGCGCTCCAGGTGCGGGGCGCCGAACATGGTGAGGAACCCCAGGTCGGTCAGCGGGTGGCCGCCGTGGGCGGACGGGTCGATGAGCACCGCCCCGTCGCGTCCCCACAGCACGTTGCCCGACCACAGGTCGCCGTGCAGCCGGGCCGGCGGGCGATCATCGTCGAAGTCGCCGGCGGTGAGCCGGTCGAGCAGCCGCGCGGTGCCGGGGATCCCGCCGGGCACACGACGCTCCAGCGGCCCGAGCACCACCTCGGCGTAGAAGGCGCCCCACCGGTCGTGCGGGGTCAGGGGCAGCTCGAGCAGGTTGTCGTTGGGCCCCTGGTAGCCGGGGCCGTCCCAGCCGGCCGGCCCCGAGCCGAAGGACGGCGCACCGCAGGCGTGGGTCACGGCCAGGCGGCGGCCGAACTCCTCGGCGTGCGCCGGCGTCGGCGCGACCTGCCCGACCCGCTGCAGCAGCAGGTCCTCGCCGGACGCGCCACCGGTGCCCACGACCCCGGCCACGGGTACTCCCCCGCGGTCGGCGGCGTCGCCGAGCCAGTCCAGGCAGGCGTGCTCCCACTCACCGGGGCGGCCCGGGTTGTGTTTGGTAAAGGTCAGCGTGTCGGCGAGCTGCGGGAAGGTGGTGAACATCAACGGGGCGAGGCGGTGGGCCGGGTCGTCCGGTGTGTTCGTGGTGGTGCCGAGCGGGAGCCAGCGGGCGTCGGCGATCTCGGCGGCGACGACCGGGTCGACCACCTCGCCCGGTGCGCCCTCATGCAGGAAGAGGTCCGCGGTGACCGAGTGTCCCCGCTCGTTCGCCGCCTCGGCGGTGAAGGTGCCCACCGGTGTCAGGCAGGACGCCGCGACGGCGATGCCGGTCTCCTCGGCGACCTCGCGGACCGCGGCGCTGACGGCGTCCTCCCCCGGCTCGGGTTTGCCGCCCGGGTACTGGTGGAGGTCGGTGCCCTGCTTACGGACGGTCAGGACCTCTTGACCACCGGGTGCACCGGGTGCGCGGCGGACGAAGGCGACGGCGCTGACCCGGATGTCCCCGTTCGTGGTCCCGCCTGAGCTCACTGCAGGGCGCGGCGGATCGTGGACACCGTGACAGCGCAGCTGCTGTCCGCGTCCCGCTCGTGGTAGCCACGGCAGACGTCGGAGCCGTGCTGCATCAGCAGCAGCAGGGCCGCGCTGAGCTCCTCGGACAGCAGCTCCAGCGATTCCTCGTCGACGACCAGGGAGTCGAAGACGCCCTGCAGGGAGGTGGGGTCGGCGGACTCGTCGACCGCCGGGCCGGGGCACGCCCGTGCCAGGGTGAGCCGCAGGTAGGTGTGCGCCACCAGGCCGAGGGTGTCGCCGGCGTCCTGCAGCTCACCGATGTGGCGGCGGAACTGCAGCATCGACGGCATGGTCACGTGCCGGTCGCGCCAGCGGGCCGTGGCGTGCGCGCGGTCGAGGGCGACGGCGAAACTGTCCGTGACAGCGGCCAGCGCGGTACGCATCGGAGCCAGGGCGAGCGGGTCGACGGCGAGACCCGGGGCGCCCAGTGCGGCACGCAGGATCCGCAGACCCTCCCAGTGCTGCTCGAGGTAGGCGGCGCGCCCGGCGAACGGCAGGGTGCCGTCCGACATGCGGCTGAAGACCGAGGAACGTCCCACGCAGTCCAGCGCGGAGTCACCGGCGGCGTCCAGCAGGTCGGCCACCTCGGAGGCGTGGACGGCGGCCGACGAGCCGACGAGCGCGTGGTCGTCGATTCGTGCACTTGAAGTCTGCTGCATGTCCTTCACCTTCCTGGGGCCGACGGGTCAATCACAACGATATTTCGTGAGCCTACCCTAAACCAGGTGCTCGGGCCAGTGCGGGGACAACGTCCTGCGCAGCCCCTCGAAGACACCCGAGTTGTAGGCGAAGGCCTCCCCCGCCGCAGTGAGGAGGTGACCACGCTCGGCGTCGGTCAGCTCCATGCCGTCCAACGCCTCGCGGTAGGCGTCGCGGTAGCGCTTCGGCTTGTCGATGTGCGGGAAGCTGTAGAAGGAGAGGGCCGACCCATCCACGCCGTAGTGGCGCTGCATGAGCCGGCCGATCACCTGGCCGCCCGCCAGGTCACCCAGGTAACGGGTGTAGTGGTGGGCGACGAGTGCCGGGACGTCACGCTCCCGGCCGATGCGCTGCAGTTCGGCGACATACCCAGCCGTCTCCTCCAGGGCGACGGCGTCCACGGTGCCTCCGAGTGCACGGAGGTCCTCCTGCAGGACCGCACGGCGGTCGAGCAGACGGTCCGCGACGGCGCCGAGCCGGGAGTCACCCGAGCAGGCCTCCACCGCGTCCTCCAGGGCCGAGTAGAACAGGTACGCCTGCTCCTGGAACGACACGAACGCCCCGACACCCAGACTCCCGTCCAGCAGGCGCTCCATGAACACGGAGTGCTCCGCGTTCTCGTGGGCCTGCCGGGTCTCCTCGCGAAGCAGCTCGGAGAGCGTGGTGGTGCTGGTCGTCATGATGGTGTCCGTTCAGTCCCTGTCCTCGGTCGTTCGCATTCGATGAACAACGTGTACAGGCAATGCTAACAATGGAGACCCTTACCGCGGATCATCCGAAAGTTGGAACCGTCGGCCTAATCCACAGCTCCGCACCCGCGCGGTCCACGCTGACCGGCCAGTCGTACACCCGCGACAAGCGCTCGGAGGTGCACACCTCGCCCGGCGCGCCGACGGCGTCCACCCGCCCGTCGCTGAGCAACGCCAGCCGGTCGCAGTAGCGGGCGGCGAGATTCAGGTCGTGCAGCACCACGATCACACCCACTCCCCCGGGATCGCCTGCAGCAGCGCCTTCAGCGGCGACCCGGCGCACCGAACGCATCGTGCGCTCCTGGTGGCCGATGTCCATCGCCGCCGTCGGTTCGTCCAGCATCATGCACCGGGCCTGCTGCGCCATCACGCGGGCGAAGGCCACCCGGGCACGCTCCCCACCGGACAGGGTGGTCACGTCCCGGTCCTGCATGCCGAACATGCCGACCTCCTGCAGGCACGCGTCCACCAGCGCGGTCTCCTCCGCCGGCTCAGCCGCACCTGACCAGGCCGAGCGCCCCATCTCCACCACGTCGCGCACCAGGTGGGCGAAGGACACCCGGGAGTCCTGCAGCATCACCGAACGCACCCGGGCGGCCTCCCGGCCGCGGTAGTCGGCGTAGGGACGTCCGGCCAGCAGGACCTCACCGGACACCGGTGTGGTGTCACCGGACAGCACCCCCAGCAGCGTCGACTTGCCGGCGCCGTTCGGACCGATCAGTCCCAGGACCTCGCCGGCGTGCACCTCCAGGTCCACCCCGTGGAGGATCTCGGTGGCGTCGCGGCCACCCAGCGACACCACCACGTCCTGCGCGGACAGGAGCACCTCGCCACTCATCCGACCACACCTCCCCGCTTGAGCATCCTGCGCAGCAGGATGAAGAACGTCGGCCCGCCGACCAGGGCAGTGAAGATGCCGATGGGCAGGTCGGCGAAGGCGATCAGTGTGCGCGACGCCAGGTCCGCCAGCAACAGCAGCACCGCGCCACCCAACGCCGACAACGGCACCAGCCACCGGTTCGCCGGGCCGGTCACCTGCCGCAGGATGTGCGGCACGATGAGCCCGACGAAGCCGATGATGCCGGCGAAGCTGACCGCCAGCGCCGCCAGCGCCGTCGACAACCCGATGACCGCCACCCGCATCAGCGGCACGTTCACGCCGGCGTGACCGGCGGCGCGCTCGCCGAGGCTGAGCACGTCGAGGCGTCCGGCGATGAGTACGGCGGCGACGATGCACAGCGTCACCGGCAGCGCCACGTAGGCGACCTGGTTCCACTGGGCCCCGTTGAGCGAGCCCATCTGCCAGAAGATCACCTGCTCGCGCGAGGACGTCGGCGCCAGGAAGATCAGGAAGGAGATCGCCGCGCCGGCGACGGCGTTGACCGCGATGCCGGTGAGGATCAGGGTCAGGACCTTGACCTCACCGTCGATCGAGGCCAGGCGGTAGATCGCGACGGTGGTGAGCACACCGGCGACGAAGGCGAGCAGCGGCACCGTCGCCGTCCCCAGCACCGCGATGTCCAGCACGATCGCCGCGGCCGCGCCGACCCCGGCGCCCGAGGTCACGCCGATCACGCTGGGTTCTGCCAGCGGGTTGCCGAACAGGCCCTGCAGCAACGTGCCCGCCACCGCCAGCGCCGCGCCGACGAACAGGCACAGCACGATGCGCGGCAGACGGATCTGCCACAGCACGCTGGCCGCCCGGGAGTCCTCCACCGACGAGCCGGACGCACCGGACGCCCCGCCGGGGCCGTGCACCAGCGCCGACCAGACCTGCCCGGGAGTCAACGTGAACTGCCCGAGCACCAGGTTTGCCACCACGACGACGAGGAGGGCGGCCACGAGCACACTGAACGTGGTCCACCTCGTCGCCCGGCGGCGGGCGAGAGTGTCTGTCATCTTGTCTCGGTCTCCCCTAGTCCCCGAACTCGGCGTCGGTGACCTCTTCGCCCCAGAACACCCGGTCCACCACCCGGCGCGCCCGACGCGTGGTCTTGAGGTAGTCGTCGAGGAAGCCCTGGGAGTCCTCCGGGTCCCAGTTCGCCGCCGCGGCGATGTTGACGAGCTGCGGGCCCGGGGCCGGCAACTGGTCACGACGTTTGGCGTCGGCGAGGATGATCGCGTTCCGTGCCCGGGTCGCCACGATCCAGGCGTCGCGCAGGATGTCGACGTCGGCCTCCGAGAGCAGTCCGGCGATGCGGATCTCCTCGATGACCTGCAACGTGGAGGTGTTGTGCAGGTTGTCGATCTTGTGGCAGTTCTGCATGGTGAGCAGCTGGACGGTCCACTCGATGTCCGTCAGCCCGCCGCGGCCCAGCTTGGTGTGGGTGTAGCGGTCCGCACCGCGCGGCAGCCGCTCCCCGTCCACACGGGCCTTCATCCGGCGCACCTGCTGCACCGTGGTGCGGTCGGCTCCGCCCTCCGGGTAGCGGAAGGTGTCGATGGTACGCAGGAAACGGATGCCGAGGTCCTTGTCCCCGGCGATCCACGTGGCCCGCAGCAACGCCTGGAACTCCCAGGTCTCACCCCAGCGCTCGTAGTAGGCGCGGTAGGACTCCAGCGTGCGCACCGTCGGCCCGCTGCGTCCCTCCGGACGCAGGTTCAGGTCGACCTCCAGAGGCGGGTCCTGGGAGGGACGCGACAGCCGGGTGCGCAGCCGCTTGGCGATGCCGCTCGCCCAGGTCACCGCGTCCTGATCGGTGCCTGCCTCGCCGTCGCCGTCCGCATCGAGGTCGTTCTCCCCCTCGACCGGTTCGCAGACGAACATCACGTCGGCGTCCGAGCCGTAACTCAGCTCCGCGCCGCCGAGACGTCCCATCCCGATCACGCTGATCAGCGCCGGGGCGTTGGCGTGGTTCTCGTCCTCCCACGCGCGGATCTCCGCGCGCAACGCCGCCTCCAGCACCGCGTCCCAGATCAACG
Organism: Corynebacterium sp. AOP36-E1-14; assembly: GCF_052377495.1. NCBI lineage: Bacteria > Bacillati > Actinomycetota > Actinomycetes > Mycobacteriales > Corynebacteriaceae > Corynebacterium > Corynebacterium sp. AOP36-E1-14. The sequence goes on along the minus strand of NZ_JBQSWV010000006.1, from coordinate 2,292 downwards.
ACAGCGACCGGCACACCTCCGGGGTGTCGATCAGCCCGAGCAGGTCCGCCGAGGCGATGCGGGCGAGTTCCGCCCGACGCAGCGAGCGGGCGACGGCGTTCGCCGCGTCCGGGTCGCGGTGGCGTCCGGCGGCGGCGACGAGCGAGTGGCTGATGATCGAGGCGTCCTGCTCGAGCAGTTTGGGGCCGTTGGCCCCGTCGGAGAGCATGCGCACCGCCTCCGGGGAGGCGATGAACAGGTTCGCGATGTACGGGGAGGTGCCGAGGATGCGCATCAGGCGTTTGCCCACCACGTTCTCGTCACGCAGCAGCCGCAGGAACCACGACCGGTCGAACGCTGCCTCGGAGAGCTTACGGTAGGCCAGCAGGCCGGCGTCCGGGTCGACGGTGTCCGACAGCCACTCCATCAACGACGGCAGGATCATCGCCTGGATCCGGTCCTTGCGCGTGGTGCCCGACGCCAGGGCCGACAGGTGGTCCATCGCCCGCGACGGGTGCAGGTAGCCCAGCGCGCCGAGCTGGCGCTGCGCGGCCTCCGGGGTCAGACGCAGCGCGTCCACCGGCATCGCCACCACCGAGGACAGCAGCGGACGGTAGAACAGCTTGTTGTGCAGCTGGCGGATCTGCCCGCTGACCTTGCGCACCTTCGCCGACAACGCCGCGTCCGCACTCTCCTGGCCCTCGCCGCGCACCCCTGCCGTGCGCGCCAGGCGCAGACGTCCGGCCTCGTCGTCGAGTTCCGGCAGGGCGTGCGTGCGGCGCAGGTGTTGCAGCTGCAGCCGGTGCTCCAGCAGACGCATGTACTCGTAGCAGTTGATGAGGATCTGCCCGTCCTCCCGGCCCACGTACCCGCCGTCCACCAGCGCGCCGAGTGCCTTGACGGTGGAGCGCACGCGCAGCGACTCGTCCACCCGCCCGTGCACCATCTGCAGCAGCTGGATGGCGAACTCCACGTCCCGCAGCCCGCCGGGGCCGAGCTTGAGCTCCAGGGGAAGCAGGTTGTCCGGCACGTTGTCGATCACCCGACGACGCATCGCCTGCACGTCGGCCACAAAGTCCTCGCGCTCGGCGGCACTCCACACCATCGGCGCCAACTGTTCCACGTAGTCGCGGCCCAGGTCCAGGTCACCGGTCATCGGACGGGCCTTCAGCAACGCCTGGAACTCCCACGTGGACGCCCACCGGCGGTAGTACGTCACGTGCGACTCCAGGGTGCGCACCAACGCACCGTGCCGGCCCTCGGGGCGCAGCGCCGCATCGACCTCGAAGAAGACCCGGCAACCGATGTTGATGAACTCGCCGGCCAGGCGCGTGGTCTGCGCGTCCGCCGGCTCGGCGACGAAGATGACGTCCACGTCCGAGATGTAGTTCAGCTCCCGGGCACCGCACTTGCCCATCGCCACCACCGACAACTTCGCCGGCACCGGCCCCTCGGGGTACACCGTGGCCGTGGCGACGGCCAATGCCGCGGTCAGTGCGGCGTCCGCGGCGTCCGCCAGGCGCTCGGTGAGGACCTCGAACGACAGGCCGTCCGACGAGGCCTTCTTCTTCGCCGCGTTCTTCGCCGTGTTCTTGCGCTCGGGGCCGAACTCGCGGCCGGTCGCGGTGCCACTGAAGGTGTCCGCCAGGTCGATCGCGGCGATCCGGGCGAGGACGGTGCGGTAGGCCGTGCGCATCGCACGGTCAGCGTCCACCCCGGTCACCGTGGCGCGGAACAGCAGGGAGTCACCCTCGTGGCCCTCCACCGGCTCGGCCCCCACCGAATCGGTGAGCGCGGCCATGATCTCCTCGCGCTCCGGCAGGTCACCGGCGAGCTCCGGCCAGATGTCCGGGTTGGCCACCACATGGTCGCCGAGCAGCGTCGACCCGCCGAGCAGGGCAAGCAGCCGGACACGGAAGTCCGGGTCGGTGTCGATCTTCGACAGCAGTTCCGCCGAGGGGTGCTGGGCATCCGCCTGTTCGTCGAGGGTCTCGACGAGCCGGACCACCGCGTTCAACGCCCGGTCCGGATCCCCCGTGGACGACAGGACGCTCAACACCGCACGGTGGTCCTCGTCGTCCCACCCCAGCCTGGTCAGGTCCTCCGCAGCCGACTGCCTGGTCAGCCCCAGGGACACCGGGGAAGGAACTCGACGACGGGTGGTACGCGGTTGATTCACCGGGTGTTCAACTCCTGGGATGCGGCCTTCGACGGGGATCCGTCACGGCCGGGCTGTGGCGTGTACGCGAGCGCTGGACTCCGCCCCATCGTAATAGATGCCCGTCCCGGTAGGTGGGCACTGTGCCGATCCCG